>JAAYMJ010000170.1 GCA_012521455.1 Clostridiaceae bacterium | reverse complement strand
TAAAAATATCCCTCCCCACATCCACGATATTTTTAAAAACGGGCTGCCAGCAGATTTCAGGCTTATTGGCGCCACCACCCGCTCACCTGAGGAAATCCCGCCCGCCATAAGGTCCAGGTGCGCGGAAGTATTCTTTAAGCCCCTCACTATGGAAGACATCAGAAAAATTGCACAAAACGCCGCAAGAAAGTGCGGTGTGCCATGCGAGGAGGAGTGTTTTGACTTAATCGCCAACTACGCCCAAAACGGGCGGGAAGCGGTGAACATGATTCAATCCGCCTTCAGCCTTGCAATGCTTAAGGGCAGGATGAAGATTACAAAGCCCGATATTGAATGGGTGATTGAAACGGGCAGGTATTCCCCAAGGATAATAAAAAAGACAAGGGGGAATATGCAAATAGGCGTTGTTAACGCTTTGGCTGTCGCCGGGCACAGCGCGGGGCTTATGACGGAAATTGAGGTTTTGGCAAAGCCGGCCCCTTCAAAAAAGGGCTCGGTTAAAATAAGCGGGCTAATTGAAAAGGAAGAACTGGAGACAAAAAACCGCAAACTCACCCGCACTTCAACCGCAAAATCGTCCTTTGACAACTGCCTGACCGTTTTAAAATACAAATTCAACGTGGATATTGAAAGCTATGATATTTGCATAAATTTTCCCGGGGGTATGCCCGTTGACGGGCCTTCGGCGGGTATCAGCATGTTCTGCGCCCTTTATTCCGCGATTTTTAACCTACCCGTTTCCGATACGGTGGCTATGACCGGGGAAATTACCATAAACGGGAATATCAAAGCGGTGGGGGGCGTTGTGAGCAAAATATGCGCGGCAATCGAAAGCGGCGTGAAAGTCATTTATATACCAAAAGAAAATTATCAGGAAAAATTCAAAGAATACAAGGCAAAAATCGTGCCCGTGTCCAATGTTTTTGAATTGATACCGCAGGTTTTTTCAAACAATCTAAACGCAATTATCGGGGAGTGCAAGTTTGGAAATGATGACGTAATATCTGCAAGCGGCGCTTGAAATTTGGTATAATAATATTAGAAAACCAACTTAAAAAAATCGGCCGCATATATTGCAAATATTGGGTTTTGTTTGTATAATTTAAGGGCAGTATACCAAGGAGGAGATATTATGGCTAAATCCAATAGACTTACAATTCCCCTTATTCCCGTAAGGGGTCTTGTGGTTTTTCCATATATGGTTTTGCACTTTGACGTGGTGCGCAAAAAAAGCATTGCTGCGCTTGAGGAGGCAATGACAAACAACCAGCTGATTTTTTTGACAAGCCAGCATGACGGGCTGCTTGAGGATGTGACGGAAAACGATTTTTACAAAATCGGGACGGTTTCAAAAATCAAGCAGCTGCTAAAACTTCCCGGCGACAGTATCCGCGTGCTTGTGGAAGGGTTGTACCGTGCAAAAATAAGGGAAGTTACAAAAACCGAGCCCTTCTTTGAAGTGGAGGTTGTGGAGAAAAAATCCACCAACGGCGACCTTGACGAGCTTGAGTTTGAGGCTATTGTTAGGCAAATAAGCTATATTTTTGAGGATTATTACAGGCTTTCGCCAAAGGTATCCCCCGACGCAATCCAGTCCATATTAAGCATTTCCGACCCGGGGCAGTTTGCCGACACCGTCGCGGCAAACATTGTCAAGAAAAATGAGGATAAGCAGTCCATTTTAGAGGAGTTTAACGTTAAAAACAGGCTTGAAAAGCTATTGCTTATTTTATCCCGTGAAGTTGAGGTCTTGGAAATTGAAAAGAATATCGCAAACAAAGTCCGAAGCCAGATTGACAAAAACCAGCGGGATTATTATTTGAGGGAACAGCTAAAAATTATCCGCTCGGAACTTGGTGAAGGGGACGATATTGCAAGCGAGGTTGAGGAATACCGCCAAAAGCTTGAGGCGGCGTCAATCCCCGATGAGGGAAAGGAAAAATTGAAAAAGGAAATTTCCCGCCTTGAAAAAATGTCCTCGTCATCCGCTGAAGCCGCGGTTATCAGGACTTACCTTGACACGGTTTTTGACCTTCCATGGGACAGCCGCACCGAGGAATCCTTGGATTTGATAAAAGCGGCAAAAATATTAGATGAGGACCACTACGGGCTAACCGACGTAAAGGAAAGGATTTTGGAATATCTAGCGGTAAAAAAACTATCCCCAAATATTAAGGGTTCCATTTTGTGCCTTGTGGGTCCGCCGGGGGTTGGCAAAACCTCTATCGTCCGCTCAATCGCAAAGGCGCTAAACAGAAAATATGTAAGAATGAGCCTAGGCGGCGTGAGGGATGAGTCCGAAATCCGCGGGCACAGGAAAACCTATGTGGGCGCAATGCCTGGAAGGATTATAAACGCGCTCAGGATTGCGGGAAGCAAAAACGCCCTTATTTTGCTTGATGAAATTGACAAGATGAGCAGCGATTTCCGCGGCGACCCGGCTTCTGCCATGCTTGAGGTTTTAGACGCGGAACAAAATTACGCTTTCCGCGACCACTATATTGAAATCCCCTTTGATTTGTCAGAAATTTTGTTCATTACTACCGCAAACAGCCTAGACACCATACCGCGCCCCCTTTTGGACAGGATGGAAGTAATCAGGATTTCAGGATATACCCATGAGGAAAAGCTCCATATCGCAAACAAGCACCTTCTTCCAAAACAGCTTGCCCTTCACGCTTTGAAAAAATCAAATATCAGGATAAAGGACGACACTTTGCGGGAAATCCTTGACGGCTACACCCGTGAGGCGGGGGTCAGGACTTTGGAAAGGGAGCTTGCAAGACTTTGCAGGAAAGTCGCTAGAACGATTGCTACCACCAATAAGCAGTCCGTTTCCATAACAAAGACAAATTTGCACAAGTTTTTAGGGCCGAAAAAATACAGGTATGATTTGTTGAAGGAAAAAGACGAAGTGGGCGTTGTTACAGGCCTTGCGTGGACCGCTGTCGGCGGTGACACTTTAAGCGTGGAAGTAAACATTATGGACGGCACGGGCAAGATTGAGCTTACGGGACATCTCGGGGATGTGATGAAGGAATCCGCAAAAGCGGCCATAAGCTATATCCGCTCAAAGAGCGCGGAACTGAAAATTGAACCCGATTTTTATAAAAAATATGACATTCACATCCACGTTCCCGAAGGGGCAACCCCGAAAGACGGGCCTTCGGCGGGCATTACCATGGCTACCGCTTTAATTAGCGCCCTAACCAACCGCCCCGCGAGAAAAGACGTGGCAATGACGGGAGAAATCACCTTAAGGGGCAGGGTTTTACCCATTGGCGGGCTTAAAGAAAAGATTTTGGCGGCATACCGCATGGGTATTAAGACCGTAATCTTGCCAAAAGACAATGAGACGGATTTAGAGCAAATCCCCGACAATGTGAAATCCTGCATGAATTTTGTTTTGGCCGAATATATGGATACAGTTATAAAACACGCGCTACTTCCCCAAAAAGAGGCGCCAAAAAGCGAAAAGGACATGGAAATCCAAATCCCGCTGGATTTTAATGTTTCCGAAAATGAGACACATATTGAGGCAAAACCCTACTAATAAAAAACATTTCAAATTGAGTTTTTCAATTTGAAATGGTTACATACGGAGGTTTTTTATGAATTTGCATAACGCGAAATTTGTCATTTCCGCAGTTAAAAAAGAGCAGTACCCAAAAATAAGCTATCCTGAAATCGCCCTGGCAGGCAGAAGCAATGTGGGGAAATCCTCGTTTATAAATAAACTGGTGAATAGAAAATCCCTGGCAAAAACCAGCTCAAAGCCCGGGAAAACAACCACGATAAATTTTTATGATATTGACAACAAGCTTTCAATTGTGGATTTGCCAGGATACGGGTACGCTGAGGTTTCAAAATCGGAAAAAATAAGGTGGGCAAAGATGATTGAGGACTACCTTTTTACGCGGGAAAACCTTACCCAGACTATTTTAATCGTCGACGCAAGGCATAAGCCCACAAGTGATGACATTACCATGTATAATTTTATAAAAAACCGCCACGGCAGGGCTTTTGTGGTGGCGACAAAGGCGGATAAGGTGGGTAAAACAAAGCTTGAGGAAAATGTGAAACTGATTAAAGAAACTTTAAATTTGTCCGGTGATGATATATTTTTGACTTACTCCGCCGAAACAGGGCATGGCGTTGATGAGGCATTGGCCAAAATTAAAGAGGTTTGCGGTATTACATCATAAATGTATTGGATATAAAAAAGCGCCGTTTGTGTGCGGCGCTTTTTTGTTTGGGTTTTTAGGTTTGATAAAAAGGATTTTGCATAAAAAGTGCGGCTAATCAAGGCGGGTAATAGTTTGAGCTGGTGCAAAAAAGTCTTTAGGTTATGATAAGAATTTGATTTAAAAACCCATCTTGCGGGACAAACAAATGTGTCCGTACAGTTGTGTTTTTGTTTAAAAAAACCGTTTTATTTAAGCATGTATTTAGGCCAAAAAGAAGTGCTTTGCCGCGCTTCTTTTTTTGTTTATAAAACAGGGTATAACTCTTAAAACAAGCATAAAACAGTTGTTTTTTTCCTCACTATTACCTTTCTTTGCTAACATATCTTAC
>JAAYMJ010000169.1 GCA_012521455.1 Clostridiaceae bacterium | reverse complement strand
GCCCTTTGAGGAAGTGGACTATTGGGACGAACTTACCCGGATATTTGACTGGGCAGAAGACAATGTAACAAGCAACCTCTACATTTGCTGGGCGGCGCAGGCGGCACTTTACCATAAGTATAAAATTAATAAATATACAGTTGGCGAAAAAATATTCGGGGTGTTTAAACACACGGTAATTGAAAAAAGGTCAAAGCTTTTGCGGGGTTTTGACGACGTGTTCCTTGCCCCCCACTCAAGGCACACCCAAATTGATATTGAAGATGTCAAAAAAGTTAAGGATTTATTAATCCTGGCAACCAGTGAAGAAGCAGGTGTTTATTTAATCGCGTCCCGCGACGGGCGCCATATCTTTACAACAGGGCATTCCGAATACGACTGTGAAACATTGGATCAGGAATACAAGCGGGATTTGGAAAAGGGCTTGCCTATAAAAATGCCAAAAAACTACTACCCCAACGATGACCCCAACCAAACCCCCGTTGTGTCATGGCGGGCCCATGCCCATTTACTCTTTAACAACTGGCTCAACTACTTTGTATACCAAGAAACACCCTATGACCTATATAACCAGCCAATTAAAAAGTCAAATTAAGCCCTCAAAAGGTGGGCTTTCCCCCCAATTGTACCTATTTAAAAGTAAAAACTACCCGCTTTGCGGGTAGTTTTTTTTGCCCTTTCGGGGAGTGTTTAGTTTTTGATAGGGGGGTATCTGCTTTTTTAGTTTTCTCACCTCTTTTTACTTTCCGAAATACCTAAAAATTTATTTAATTTGTGTCAAGCCTTATCCATAACCCGCCGCGGCAAAAAGGCTTGTTTTATGTTTTAACATAAAATAACAAAAGCAAGATTTATCCCTTTAAAGTAGCCCTATATACACAAAAGCGATTGAAAATCCATTCAGCATAAAAGCTAAAACATTTTCGGTAAATGCTGCCATTTATTTATAACAACATAAAAAACCCCCTGTTTTAAACAGGGGGTTTTTACAAATTATTTATCTAAACTTCTAACATATTCCCCGATTTTTTTGTCGTGCCTTATAATATGCCCTGTCAGCCAATTTAAGATTATTTGGTTTGCGTTTAGCACCACCAAAACATTCCCGCCGGAGTTTTCATAATCTTCCTTCAATTTTTTAAGCTGGGCAATAAAGTCGGTGTGCATTTTTATCTGCTCGTCCAACAGGGGATAGTTTATCGACCTCATATACCTTTCTTCATCGCTGAAATGAAATTTGGTATAAGAATCCAAAAACTCAAGCATTTGCGCGATATGTTCCTTGGCTTTTCCCTGTTTGCCCGCCTCAAAAAGCTCGTTTGCCTTTTTAAACCATTCTTTGTGCTGCTCATCTATTGAATTAACTCCAACCGACAAGCTTTCATTCCATTCTATCGCCATAATAACCCACCTTTCTTGTGTGAATAATGTAAATTATTGTATGGATAAGTTAATTATATAATTAATTCATAAATTATGCAATAGCAAAGTAAATTTTATACTTTTATAATGCGCAAAATTCAGGTCTCTTACACAAAAAAATGCCCCTCGGCTGAGGGGCATTTTTTATTTTAATTAAAACGGAATCACTGAAACAACAGGTGAGGATAAGTCTTTGTCATCGCTCCATAAGAATAGCTTTTTAGCCCTTGAAGCTAGTGTTGCGTCATATGGAAGAACAAATGTATTTTCACCTTCAAACAGCGGAACGTCATATCCGCCTCTTTCAATCTTTAATAATGTTGAAGATGTCACAATCCTTGTTGTGTCATCCCTTGTTGGCGCGGTGTAATATGCAATAAACGGTTTTACGGTTTTGCCCGCGTCTTGAGCTGATACATTAACAACAACTGTTACATATGGGTTTCCTGATTCGTCAGTTGTTGTTTCAATGCTCTTAACATAGGTTTCGTTTGCAGCGTTGCACATTTCCCTAACTTCATCCTGGGTTAAAGCCCTGTTGTATACTACAAACTCATCATATTCTGCGATAATATCCGGGTTTTCGCCTGGATATTCATCATTTGCAAGCCATTGGGTTCTTCCAATATAGTTTACGAAATTGGTTTCTGTTGATTCTTTCGGTGTCTTTTTAATATTTGTGTTTTGGCCAATTAGAACACCGTCAAAATACACGCTTGTAAGCACTTTATCTTCTTCAATTTTTTCAAAGGTTACAACTAGTTCGTTAATAGCGCCTCTCTTTAAGTTTACGTTTGAAGCAGATGGCACTAGATATGTATCGCCAAAATTAAATTTGCTGCCAGCTGTTACCGGGCCTGCTTTTAAGAACCAGCTGTTTCTTTGATGTGTACCAAAGTCAAATATTCTTGCGCCGGTGTTGTCAGCGTTTTTGGGAATATAAACTTTTGCATAAACGGAGAAGGATTCAACATTGTTAAGCAATTCCTTATCCGCAACAAAGTATTGCCCGTCGCCGTTTAATTTAGCGCGGCCGTTCTTAAATTCAACATCGCCGAAAACCTGAGCGTTAAAGTTGTTTCTGGATTTATCCAATACATAACCGTCTACTGCTTCAGAGAAATCATAATATGCTAGCACATCATCGGGAAGATTTTCCTTATTCCCTTTAATTGTTACAGTAAACTCTTTTCTTACATCATATTGGTCTGTGTCAATTTTAGCGGTTAATGTGAATGTTACATCTTCGCCTTTTGGCTCAATAATCCTGCCTGTTGCAAAATTAATATATTGTTTGTATTCATCATCAACAAGCCAAACAATCGGGAACGGGTCTTCAATGCTTCCTACAAATGTTGGGAATTGATATCTTTCAGCCAATTCACTTGGAATTGTAAGCTCATCAAGAGCCCTTCGAGCGTCTTCACTGCGGTCTTGTTCTTCCGGGCCGTATTCCTTACCCAAATCATATATTGCTTCAACCTGGTCAGCATTTAACGCTGTAGCGTAAATCTTAAAGTCATAATAACCGCCTACCAAGTCCGGGTTGTCTGTAGCAAAGCTTGTATCATACCACACGTTTGTGCCGAGGAAAGCTTTAGTAAAGTCAACTTCGCTCAACGACCTCATTTGGCCATTGGTGTTGCCGCTTGTAATAAGATTGCCGTTATGGTATACAGCATATGTATTGGTTGCCTTGTCAAATGTAACTGTCAACATTTGATGTTGATAAACTAATAGTGAAAGACCTTTACCTTCTAGGCTAAAAATGTTGCTGGAACCATAAATCCTGTCACTTAACTGTAATGGTTTTAGTTTAAAAAAGATACTGTTCCTTGGAGGGTCACTATTTTCGCTAGTGGGATAAGCTCTTTGTGTTGTAGAACCAAAGTCAAATAGCCTTGCTCCCTCTCCAGGTGTATCTGGAAGATAAAACCACACAGATACTGTCCAGCTGCCAGTTATTGCAGTCTGAAACCCTTCCTTAATCTTAAGCCCGCCATTGCCGGGAACCCATAAAGTTGTACCAAGATTAGGGGCTTCATATTCTTCTGACATATCAACAATATCAGCGTTTCCCATAATAATACCGTCGCTTAAGCCGGGTTTTACCCTGTTTCTGACAATTTTGCCTTCATCGGTCTGTGTATAGCTTGTGAAACGGTACCACAACTTAAGAGCGTCTTCAGCTAAATCTTGACCTTCCGCTGCTGCAGGAACCACTGCTGTAATTAACGTGGCAACTAAGCATATAATGGTCAGAATTGAAGTTAATTTTCGCATTTTCTTACTCTCCCTTTCCGCTAATTTAATGTGCCCTAATTGGCATAATAATAGACACATTTCTATAATCTTATATTAACACATTTTTTAAAAAAATCAATATATTAGGCCCAAAAATCAAAAAATTTTTGTCCATTTTATATAAAAGGCTTTCATATTTTTGTCAATATTTCCCTCATTTTTTCAACAACATCCCTTATGCAGCCGCTGTTATTTGAGCCCACCACATAAGGCGATTGCCTTTTTACTTCTTCATGGGCGTTTTCCACCGTAAAGCCGTAGCCTGACATCATTATCATGGACAAGTCGTTTTCATTGTCCCCCACCGCAATGGTTTTTTTAATGTCCATTCCTAAAACATTGCAAAGGGCTTTTAAGGCGTTTCCCTTTGACGCTTTTAAGCTTAAAACCTCAAAGTATTCGCTGCTGCTTTGTACGAAGGAGTACTTGTGGGCAAATCCGGAATTTAAAAGCGCCTTTTTGATTTTTAAAACCTCATCGGGCTTTTGGGCAAAAAGCGCCTTTGACCACGGCTTTGGAAGGGTGCGGTAGTCCGCGTCCAAAACAGGCAGGCTTTCATTTTTAATGTGCTTATGTATGTAGTCATTGTACTTGCAAAAATATATGTTTTCGTCCTTATATATTTCAATCCCCGAATAGGGGCAGTTTTTGTCCACAAATTCAATCACTTCAATTGAATCGTCAGGAAGATACTCATTCCACAAAAACTTTGACTTTTCCACATCATAAATTCCCGCGCCGTTGTTTACAATCATGGCGCAGTCAGGCGTCAAATCCTTAAAAAACCTGCTAATGCTTACCGGGCTTCTCCCCGAGGCGATTGTAAAAATCCCCCCTTCTTTTTTAAAATATTCAATTGCCAAAATATTTTCTTTTGGAATTTTTCTTTCGTCATCAATTAACGTTCCGTCAATGTCACAGCATAGAAGATAACCACTAAAAATTCCCAATTGTCACTTCCCCTTTTAAAAAATTTTGTTTTTTGCCCGGGATTTCGGGCACTAACTTTAATTATATCTGCAAATCCCCCCAAATGCAATCAAAATTACAATCAATTAAATGTCAATTGACTTTGAATACATTTATGCAATATAATATAAATGTTAACAAAATATAAAAATGAAGGAGTATAGGTTTATGACAAAATTGCTAAAACGGTCTTTATCGCTATTTTTAGTGCTTGCCTTTATCCTGTCAGGCGTCTGCGCCATAGCTAGTGATATTGTGTTTAACGACATAAAAATAATGATTGACGGGCAAATGCTAGACGCAAAGGACGCGCAGGGGAACAAAGTCGAGCCGTTTATCATCGACGGGACTACATATTTGCCAGTCAGGGCAGTAAGCGAAGCTTTTTCATTGAAAGTTGAATACGATGAAAAAACCAAAACTGCATATATTGGCAGTATAACAAACAGGGAAACGGACACCGGAGATACGTTTAAAATC
>JAAYMJ010000168.1 GCA_012521455.1 Clostridiaceae bacterium | reverse complement strand
TTCCTGCTGCTTTAAGGAATTGTCCAGCGGGGTTATAATAAACCCCGCGTTTTTAAACAAATCCTCTTTCGCGTTTTGTATCCCGTCAACTTCCCTTCCCGCCATGGGGTGGGCCCCCACATAAAAGGCCGATGGGGGCATGTTTTCTAAAATTGTCTTTTTCACCGAGTCCTTATTCCCGCACACATCGGTAATAAAGACCCCTTCTTTGAAAAATTCTTTGTTTTTATTTAAAAAATCTTTTATGGATTTAGGATATATCGCCAAAATCACCATATCCGCGCCCGATAGCGCTTCTTCCGGGTGAAGGGTAACATTGTTTAGGTTTCTTTTTTCCTTAATAAACCCAATTACATCGGGATTGTTATCCAAACCTACAACTTCCATTCTTCCATCCTTCGAAAGTGCCATAAGCAGTGAGCCCCCGATTAGCCCAAGGCCTACGACACAAATCCTTTTTACCTTCATCGCAAATTTCATCCTTTCAAAGGTTTAAACCTCTCTGCCAACTATTGGCGCGATTGCTTTAATCTTATTTACTATTTCATCAAACTGGTCGGGCCAAATTGACTGCTGGCCGTCGCAAAGCGCTTTCGTGGGGTTATTGTGAACTTCAACAATAATCCCGTCCGCGCCTGCCGCAATTGCAGCAAGGGAAAGTGATTCTACCATAAACCTCATGCCGGCGGAATGTGACGGGTCAACCAGAATAGGCAAATGGCTTAACCTCTTTATAGCAGGCACCGCGCTAATATCGCAGGTGTTTCTCGTGAAAGTCTCAAAAGTCCTAATTCCCCTTTCACAAAGGATAACCTGCTCATTTCCCCCTGCCATAATGTATTCTGCCGCCATCAACCATTCTTCAAGGGTGTTGGATAACCCCCTCTTTAAAAGGATTGGCTTTCTGATTTTTCCAAGTTCCTTTAGAAGGTCAAAGTTTTGCATGTTCCTTGCGCCTACCTGAATAATGTCAACATCCCTTTCAAACCTTTCAAGGTGCCTAATTGACATTAATTCAGACACAATCCCAAGACCTACTTCCGCTTTTGCTTTAAGCAGTAAATCCAAACCCTCATCCCCCAAGCCTTGGAATGAGTATGGTGAGCTTCTGGGCTTGAACGCCCCGCCCCTTAAGAAGTGCGCACCGCTTTTTTTCACCAAGCGCGCCACTTCAATGATTTGTTCCTCGCTTTCCACAGAACAAGGGCCTGCAATAATCGCAAGCTTCTTCCCGCCAATTGTATGGCCGCCAATCTGGTAGACGGAGTCTTTAGGATGAAATTTACGATTTGCTTTTTTGTAGGGTTCTGAAACCCTCATCACTTTTTCTACGATTTCGTTGTTTTCAATTTCTTCCTTGTTGATGAGGGAGGTGTCGCCTAAAAGCCCTATGACTTTGCAGTCCACCCCTTCCATTATGCTGGTCTTAACGCCGTAGGACTCAAGCTGCTCCACCAGCGCCTGGATTTCCTCATCCCTGACTTTTTGTTTTAGTACTACTACCATATTACGTAACCTCCTTAAAATAATAAAAGGACCCAATTTAATGAGTCCTTTTTTTCCCTATTATAGTTGTTGCTTCCTACATACTATAGGCTGCCTCAAAAGGATTCACTAAATTGTCTCTTTTAAGTTTTGCACACCAAAAATAGCCAGCGCTCATAAAGTAAAAGCCCCAGCTATAATAAAAGAAATATGTGCAAAGACCTAAAAGCATTTCTTTCATTTTAGTTTTCCTTTCTTTTAGCCCAATCTTCCGGCCTATAATATGTTTTTTTAATATTATAGCACCATTTAAAAAAATTGCAACCCAAAATTTTTGTAATATGTGATTTTTGTTAATTTCTCATTTATTTTTTATTTTTTCAGCCTGTCTTTTTGTATAACTTAAATAGTTATACGAAAGATTCATTCACATTTATCTCAATACGCTTACGCATTGTCCCATGCCCGCTTTCATAAAGAACAAGCCCCACACCTTTTTCCCAAAGTGATATGTTCATAATAATTCGTCTCCACCGCTTTTTATACAAACGGGATACCCGCAAGCCGCCTTTTTCCTAAATATAGTTATGCCAATCCCGCTCATCCTCACCCAGCTCATCTTTTAACCCAACTTCCTGACAAGCCAAATAACAATCAGGCTTATTTCTACCCCAAAAGCTTATAACTTATCAACCGGGGTATCATCAGGATTAAATGAATTTTGGGTATTTTAAGTGATTTGCGTTCGCATGAGCAAAGAAGAAACCCGCGCGGCAAAAAGTAAAAAACACGGTTTCCTTTAGCTTTAGACCAAACATTTATGTCCGCCTAAAGTCCACTTGCTTTCAGGCAAAAATATTTTTACTTTTACCTATTAACTTTTTACTTTTACCTATTAACACGGATACAAAAAAAGAGAGAGTGGGGTTCACTCTCTCTTTTATTAA
>JAAYMJ010000167.1 GCA_012521455.1 Clostridiaceae bacterium | reverse complement strand
TTTATAATATCCAAAACCGTCATGCCCGAAATCTGGCTTCCCTGATAAATCATTTCTTTAGCAAAACTAAACAGGTCAATCCCCGCGGTATTTGCAAGCCTTTTTGCCACCTCTTTGTCTTCCGCGGTGCAGGTGGGGGATTTAAAAATTACAGTGTCTGATAAAATTGCGGCGCACAAAATCCCCGCTATTTTTTTAGGGATTTTTATATTGTGCTCGCAAAACATATGGTAAATTATAGTGGCAGTACACCCCACAGGTTCATTCCGGTAATAAATGGGCTGGTCAGTCTGGATATCCCCAATCCTGTGGTGGTCAATAATCTCCAAAATCCTTGCCTCGTCAATTCCGTCAACAGTCTGGCTTTTGTCGGAGTGGTCAATAAGTATGACCCTTTTCTTTTGCCGCCTGATTAGGTGGTAGCGGGAAATAAAACCCACAAACCTGTTTTCCTCATCCACCACGGGATAACTCCTAAAGCGGGTACTTTGCATTATGTCCTTTATATCGTCGGCATAGTCGGTGGTTTTAAATTTCACAATGTTTTCCTTTGTCATAAAGTAAGAAACGGGCAGGCTTTGATAAAGTAGCCGCGCAACGGTAAAGGTGTCATACCGGGTTACAATAACGGCGCACTGCCTTTTTTGTGCCTCATCTAAAATATGCTGCAAAACCCCCGCCCCGCCTGTCACAATCAGGCATTTTGTCCCAAATTCAATTGCGGTGCTTTGGTTTTCCGCCTTATCCCCGCAAATTACAATATCCCCCTCATGTATTTGCCAAAGCATACCCTCGGGTTTCCCGTCAGCAATAAAGACCCGCCTTGCCTCAAGGTATTTTGGGCCTTGTGCTATCATTTTCCCCTCCAGTGTTTCAACCACGTTTTTAAGCGGGGTGCAGCTTTTTAAAAACACGTCATAGGGGGGCATATTCATATAGGCATTGGCTATATCGGAAACTGAAATTATGCCAATAAGCCTTCCCTCTTCGTCACAAATTGGCAAAACTTCCGAGTTTTCCTCTTTTAACTTTCCCCATGCGGATTTTAAGGTAATATCCTTTGTTACGGGCTTTACTTTGTCCATGTCAAAGTTTTGCGCCTGCACTTTTACCGTCGCCAAATACTCAGGCTCTTTTACCCCGAAGTAGTCAAGCACAAAAGCCGTTTCCCTGTTGATTTTGCCCAGCCTCACGGGGATTGCGTTAATGCCTAATTTTTGTTTTAGGTAAGCGTATGCGATTGCCGAACAAATGGAGTCCGTGTCAGGGTTTTTATGCCCTATAATATAAACCTTATTATCCATAGGCTCTCCTTTTGTTTTTTATTATTTTTTCATTAAATCCAAAACCGTATGCCAAAAAAGCCCGGCAAATGCCGGACTTTTTGTTATCTCAACTTAATATGAAGTTCCCTCAACTGCTTTTCATCCACAAAATCCGGCGCATTGGTCATAAGCTCGCTTGCGTTTTGCACCTTCGGAAACGCGATAACATCCCGGATGCTGTCGCAGCCGCAAAGCAGCATTACAAGCCTGTCCAAGCCATACGCCATTCCGCCGTGGGGAGGGGTGCCGTATTTGAAGGCTTCAAGCAAGAACCCGAATTTTGCCTGTGCTTCTTCCCTTGTAAAGCCTAGCGCGTCAAACATTCTCTGCTGAAGCTCGGAATTGTATATCCTAATGCTTCCGCCGCCTATTTCAACGCCGTTTAGCACAATGTCATAAGCCTTTGCCCTGACATTTTCCTTGTCGTTTTCAAGTTTTTCAATATCCTCATCCCGCGGCGCGGTGAAGGGGTGGTGTTTTGCCACATAGCGCTTGCTTTCCTCATCATATTCAAAGAGCGGGAAGTCCACAACCCAAAGAAGGTCAAACCTTGACTCGTCAATTAAGCCAAGCTTTTCCGCCAAATGGCACCTTAAGTTTCCAAGGGCGTCAAAGACAATTTCATCGCGGTCGGCAACAATCATAATTATGTCGCCAACTTTTGCGCCGGTCCTGTCCAAAATGCCCTTGATTTCCTCTTTTGTTAAAAACTTGGTGATGGGCGATTTAATTTCATTTTCAGTAATTACCATCCACGCAAGGCCTTTAGCTTTATAAATCTTTACAAAGTCAACTAAGGCGTCCAAATCCCTGCGGGAAAGCTTTTCGTCCCCGCCTTAGACGTTAATGCACCTAACACTGCCGCCCCTTTGTATTGCGTCGGTAAATACCTTAAAGCCGCAGTTTCTAACAATGTCGGTCAAATCCTTAAGCTCCAATCCAAAACGGGTGTCGGGCTTATCTGAGCCGAAACGTTCCATGGCCTCTTTATATGAAAGCCTCGGCAAGGGGAGTTTTATATCAATGTTTAATAATTCTTTAAATACCTTTTGCAAAAAGCCTTCATTTACGGAAATAACGTCGTCCACGTCAACAAAGGACATTTCAAGGTCGATCTGGGTAAATTCAGGCTGCCTGTCCGCCCTCAAATCCTCGTCGCGGAAGCACTTTACAATCTGCATATACCTGTCCATGCCCGCCACCATTAAAAGCTGCTTATATAGCTGGGGTGACTGGGGGAGGGCATAGAATTTCCCCTCATGCACACGGCTGGGAACAAGATAATCCCTTGCGCCTTCAGGCGTGCTTTTAATAAGCATAGGGGTTTCAATTTCCAAAAACCCGTGCTTATCGTAATAATCCCTTGCTATCTTTGTAACCTTGTGGCGGAAAATTATATTTTCCTGCATTTCCTTCCTTCTTAAGTCAAGGTAGCGGTATTTTAACCTTAATTCTTCCTTGACATTTTGGTCTTCGCAAATCATAAAGGGCGGGGTTTCGCTTTTATTTAAAATCCTAAGCTCGGTTACTATAATTTCAATTTCGCCGGTGGGGATATTGGGATTTATGGTGTCTTCACTCCTTAGCACCACTTCCCCCACTACTGCAATTACATATTCCTTTCTTAAAGTCCTTGCCTTTTGCAAAAGCTCATTGTTTTTTTCGTTGAATACCAGCTGTACAATACCGCTTCTGTCCCTTAAATCAATGAAACAAAGCGACCCAAAGTCCCTCTCGGTATGTACCCATCCCATGAGAGTGACTTTCTTTCCCACATCATTTTTTGTAAGCTCGCCGCACATATGGCTTCTCTTTAAGCCTTCGATTGTTTCCATCTTATTCCTCCTTGAGCACTTTATAAAGCATATCCAGCTCTTTTAAGCTGACATTTATTTTTTCCCCGGTTTTCATGTTTTTTAAAACCGCTTGTCCCGTTTTTATCTCATCATCCCCAAGCACAAGGGAAAACCTTGCGTTGAGCTTGTCGGCGTATTTCATTTGGGCTTTTAAGCTTTTTTCGGACAAATCCTTTTCCGCCCAAAACCCGTTTTCCCTTAAATTTTGCACAAGCCTTGCGGCCTCAAAATCCGCGTCCTTCCCCGCGTTTGCGATAAATATATCTAACGGGCGGCTTTTTGGGAATTCTATTTGTTTGTCCTTCATCAAATCCAAAAGCCTTTCAATTCCTACCGCAAAGCCAATCCCGCCCATTTGCGGGCCTCCTAATTCCTCAATCAGGCCGTCATACCTGCCGCCGCCGCAAACCGTGCTTTGGGCGCCGCTTTTTCCTGTCTTTACTTCAAAGACGGTCTTTGTATAGTAGTCAAGCCCCCTTACAATCCACGGGTCAATTGTGTAGGCAATTTTTAATTCATCCAGATATTTTTTGGTGCTTTCAAAATGTTCTTTGCACGATGGGCATATATGGTCCAAAAGTTTGGGCGCCCCTTCAGTTATTTCATTGCA
>JAAYMJ010000166.1 GCA_012521455.1 Clostridiaceae bacterium | reverse complement strand
GCTCCCTTTGAAAGTACATTCCCAAAAAAGGGTCTTCCCCCGGAAAATCCCCGGGAGTAACGCTAACAAGCAAGGCGCTGTTGGCGTTTTCGCCATCGCGGCTGTATTCGCTCATGCCGTTTGTAACAACTCCCCCTTTTTCAGAAGAAGCCGCCACAACATATCCGCCGGGACACATGCAAAAAGTATAAACGCCCCTTCCCAGGCTTGATTTGCATGAAAGCTTGTAATCCGCCGCCCCCAGTTTTTTGTGGTTGTAAAACTTCCCATACTGGCTTTTATTAATCATGCTTTGTTTGTGCTCAATCCTGACTCCAACGGAAAAAGGCTTCGGGGAAATTACTAACCCCCGCCTGTGAAGCATTAAAAACGTGTCCCTCGCGCTGTGGCCGATTGCCAAAACCAAAGTGGCGGTGTCAACAAATTCCCCGCTTGAAAGCAAAACCCCAATAAGGCGGCCTTTTTCAATTACTAAATCGGAAAGCGCGGTTTCAAATCTCACTTCACCGCCCAAAGAAATTATCTTTTGTCTTAAGTTTTTTACAACGGTTTGCAGCTTGTCCGTTCCAATATGGGGTTTGTTTATATATAAAATTTCTTCAGGCGCGCCGCACTCATAAAAGGTTTTTAACACTTCCCTTACAAGGGGGTCGCTAATTCCCGTGTTCAGCTTGCCGTCAGAAAAAGTCCCGGCTCCCCCTTCCCCAAACTGGACGTTTGAGTTTTCGTCAAGGCCTGCGCCCTTCCAAAAGCTTTCAACATCCGCCTTGCGCCTGTCTATATCCTTTCCCCGCTCGATAACAACGGGGGCAAGGCCCGCTTTTGCCAAGACATAAGCGCAAAAAAGCCCCGCGGGGCCCGAGCCTGCAATAACCACCCTTTTTTGGGATTTTCTTTTAGCTTTTGGGATTTCAAATTCCTCTTCCGGGGCCTGTGAAAAACCCAAAACCTTAACCGGGGTGGCCACATCAACTGTATATACAAATTTTATATTGTTTTTATCCCTTGCGTCAATGGCTTTTTTTACAATTTTTATTTCATTTATATCCTTTTTGTCAACTTTTAGCTTTTTTGCCGCTTTGTCCGCTAAAGCCTTTTCGTCCTCATCCAAACCCAATTTTATATCCGTAAGCCTTATCATACCCTATCCTGTCCTTTTGCCGCATTTTTCCCTGCCAGTGCCCCTGAGGCCCATGCCCACATCAGATTATACCCGCCGCAGTCCCCGTCAATATCCAAAACCTCGCCGCAGGCATAAAGGCCTTTGTGCTTTTTGGATTCCATGGTGTATTTGTCAAAATCCTTCGTTTTCACCCCGCCAATGGTAACCTGGGCGTTTTGAAACCCCATGGTTCCCAAAACCTTAAAACGCCAGTCTTTCATAAGGCGGGCCAGCCTCATTATCTCCTCGCCGCTTAACGTGGACACCATCCTATCATAGGGCAAAACCCCCGCTGCCTTTAGCAGGGTATGCCCGACTTTTTTATGCAAAAACCCGGCTAAATAGCCGTCAAGTTTTTTATACGGAAGGAGTTCCTTCCTATATATAAGGTAAGAAATGAGTTCATCCTGACTGAATTCGTCAGCCAAATCAATGGAAATGACAAGGTTTTCTTTTGACGCATGCCTGGAAAGATTAAAAATGGTAGGCCCCGACATGCCGTTTAATGTGAATAAAAGTTCCCCTTTTTGAACATCCAATATTTCATTATTACATATAGCCCTTGCAGTTACGTTTACCTTTATCCCGTTCATGGCCTTGACATAGGTGGGGTCTGTCTTTATCTGGACTAAAGCGGGGTAAAGCTTTGTAATCTTATACCCCAGCGCGCTTAAAATATAATACCCCCCGCCGTTTGAGCCTAAAGACGGGGTTGCTTTCCCGCCGCAGGCAATGATGACTTTGTCGCACCTGGCCTTTTTCCCATCCTGGGTTTCCAAAACAAACCCGCCATCTTGCGGGGTGATTTTTGCCACGTCAAAATTGCAAATTTCCAAAACCCCAAGCCTTCGGCACTCTTCCCTAAGGCAGTCCAAAATTGAAGAAGCCTGCCCGCTCCGGGGAAATACCTTCCCCCCCTCTTCCACTACCGGATAAATTCCCAATTCCTTAAAAAAGCCCATTATCTCATCAGGCCCAAACTGGGAAAGGGCGGGCAGAACAAAAGAAGGGTCCTCCCCGTGGTAGTTGTCAACGGTGTAGGAGACATTGCAAAAATTGCACCTTCCGTTTCCCGTCGCCAAAATCTTTTTTCCCACGCGGTCTAACCTTTCATAT
>JAAYMJ010000165.1 GCA_012521455.1 Clostridiaceae bacterium | reverse complement strand
TTATTACCGACAAAGACGATATAGTAAAAGTCTGCCAAGAGTACGCTATGCCCCACATGAAAGAGGGGGATATACTTTTTGTTTCGGAAAAGGCGGTTGCCTGCACCCAAAAGAGGGCAATACCCATGAAGGATATAAAGCCGCGGCCCTTGGCTAAATTTTTGTGCAAATTTGTCCACAAGTCAAAACACGGGATTGGGCTTGGAATTCCTGAAACCATGGAAATGGCCCTTCGCGAAATCGGGACAATTAAAATTTTGTTTGCCGCGGTGATTTCAGCCATCGGGAAATTATTTGGTAAACGGGGCTGGTTTTATAACATAGTGGGGGAAAAGGCAAGAAGTATTGACGGGCCATGCCCGAATACTTTACCGCCGTATAACCAATATGTGGTACTTGCCCCCGAAAACCCTAATAAAGTGGCAAAGGATATTGCAAAAGGTATCGGGCACAGGGCAGCGGTTGTGGATATAAACGACTTAGACGGGGTAATTTTGGGGACAAGCCATGAGGATATGGACAAAACCTTGCTTGTTAAAATTTTAAAGGACAATCCCTTGGGCCAATCAAGGCAGCAGACCCCCATGGGCATAATCAGGGTGGTTTGCGATGATGATTTAAAGAAGGAAGAAAGCAAAGAAGAAAAGCAAGAAATTAGCGGTAACGCAGAAATTAAAGAGGAGATAACCGCATAATTTTATTGAAACAAAAAAGATAAATTGTTATAATAATTTTATCAAATTTTAAAAAAAGAGGGGAACTGGATGAAAAAGCTTATAACTTTGTGTTTAGCGTTTTTAATGCTATTTTCAATGACCGTCTTTGCCGAAGACGGAAATGACGTTAAAGTGTTTATAAACGGCGAGCAGTTAATCATGAAAGACGCGTTAGGCAACGAAGTATACCCCGTTATCAGAAATGGCACAACCTTCTTGCCCATCCGCGCAATTGCCCAAGCCTTTGGCAAAAGCGTTGACTACGACGCAAGAACCCATACGGTTTACATCGGCGGGATAAGCGATGAGGAAGAATCCACAACGCCGAAAATTAAGCTTTATGTTGACAAGGTAAAAGTAACCCCGCTTGACGCCAACGGAAACGAAGTAAGGCTGTTTATTGAAAACGGCACTACATATGTCCCAATCCGTGCCATTGCCACAGCCTTAAAAAAGGACATTAAATGGGACGACACGGCAAGAAGCATTTATATTACCGAAAAAGAGGCAAAGCCCGAAGTTTTGGCTGAAAAAATTGAGCCGGGCAAATTCTATAAGCTAAGAGGTTACAAGACTAACCTTTACGCGAGCATTCAGGATAACAGCAACGAACAGCACAAGGATATAGTAATGCGTGAAGATGACGGCACCTTGTATCAGGTGTGGAAGGCGGTTGATGAAGGAAACGGGTATGTTTCCTTTGTAAGCGCCGCAAGCGGCCTTGTTATCCAAGTATCAGGGGAGTCTAAAAACCATGGGCACCACTGCATTGTATGGCCCAGCGGAAGCGGCGACACACAGGACTGGTATCCTGAAAAACAGCCGGACGGCACATTCACATTGAGGGTTAAACACTCAGGAATGTACATGGACTGGTCCTTCCCCAACTTTGTGGCCCAAGCTGTCAAAAACGATTCCGACAGCCAAAAATGGGAAATCATTGAGTATGATATGTAATAATAAAAAGGGCAAGCTTAATTCGCCCATGAAAAATTAAAAAAGAGTATTTTTGGTATTTCTAATCCGCGCAAACTGACACCTTTTGGTGTCAGTTTGTTTTTTTATATAATACTATTCATGAAAATATTTACACCAAATGCGCCCTTTTTGTAGCAAACGGTTGTTATAACCACTAATTAAAAATTTCCTTATACTCATACGCCTTTTGAGGCTTTGGGGTGGTTAGGTCTAAAAAACAACTGCTTTTCTTCGTGTCTTTTACATGCAACAAAAAACCTCCTGTTGCGGATTTTTGCAACAGGAGGTATTGTGCTCATATCAGCTGTTAAAATGTTCCCTTAGTTTTAATATG
>JAAYMJ010000164.1 GCA_012521455.1 Clostridiaceae bacterium | reverse complement strand
CGCGTAAAGGGTGTCGCCGATATAAATTAGCCTTTCAATTAAATATCTATTAACATAGTAATATTTTCGTTCTCTAATATCATCATGGGCAATCCTGCCCTTTAGGGTAAAGCCGCTATCCAGATTAAAGTCATACACCAACGCCCCGCAAAATGTGGGCACGCCTGCGGTTGTTATGGTTGCTTTTTCCCTTTTTTCGGGCGGAATTTCGCAAATTTGAACGGGAAAGGCAATGATGCCTTTTTCCTTGCTTTCCAAAAGCGCTTTGTGGTTTGAAAGCACAGGGGAATCCGTGCCCCTGTCGCCGATATATTCCGTAAAAATTTCTTTTGGGTTTTCAAAATCCGATACATCAAAAACGGATATCTTCATGCCTTGGTAATACGCGTTATCCCCGTTTGGGTTGTCAATGGCGTCTTTCCCAAACCCGATTATGTGGTTTTCGTCATAGGGGTGGAGATAATCGCTGTAACCCGGGATTTTTAACTCGCCAAGAATTTTTGGGTCATACGGGTCGGATAAGTCAAACACAAATAGGGGGTCAACCTTTTTAAAGGTCACAACATAGCCTTTGTCACCTAAAAACCTGGCAGAATAAATTTTTTCGCCTTCCGCCAGCCCTTCAAGTATTCCCGCCACATTCATGTTCGGGTCAAAAGTCACAATCCCGTTGGTGCTGTCCTTCATAAAGGTGCCTTTTGTAAAAGCAACCCGCAAATAACCTTCATATTCGTCCATGGAAAATTGGTTTAAGAGGCTTCCCTCAAACTCGCCGCAGGCTAAATAAGTTACCTTTCCTTTTTGCAAGCTGAATTTATAAATTGATGTATTGCGCGTCTTTGGGTTATTTACCGCCACATACAAATTCTCAAGTGAGGCATAAATTTCTTCCCCCGCCCCTAAATAGGTTTCATAGTACAGGGGCTCATCTTTTGACAAGTCAATTGCCCCAATGGTCAAAAAGTTTCGGACGGTAAAATTGGGGAAGTATTTTAAGTTTTCAACCGTGCAGCCCGATTTTCCGAATTTGTCGTCGTAAATTTCGGGCAATTTTATATTATCAATATCATATATTGATTGATTTGCCAATACATAAAGGGAACTGTCAATTTTTCTCGAGTTAAGGTAGTGTCCTTCAATGGAAAAATGCCTTGTTATTTCGATTAAGTCCTTGTTTTTAATATCAAATACGAAAACTTCGGTTTCGGCAGTATACTGCAAGCTGTTAGCCGGTTTTATGCCGATTAAAACAAGGTTTTCTTCATCAACATATATTTCTTCGGGGAAAAAGCTTTTTTCAAAGGGGTATTCATAAATAATTTCCATGCTTTGCGCGGGATAGGCTTTAACTATGAAAAGCTTATCATATTGCACCTTGTAGATGTACTCCCCGTCGCATTTTACAATATCCCCTTCGTCAACGCCTTCGACTTGGACATTGGTTTTTGAGTAGTCCGCAACATTGCTTGTTGTGCCTTCGGATTGGAGCAGGGCTTTGGTTGTCCCGCCGGCTGCTTTATCCAATATCCCGTAATTTGCGTTTGATACATCCACCAATAAAGCTTTAAGGTTTTCCATAGTACCTGCGACGGGGAGGGAGGAAGTAAGAATTGAGCGGTAATTGTTGTTGGTATCATTGTCTAATTCAATT
>JAAYMJ010000002.1 GCA_012521455.1 Clostridiaceae bacterium | reverse complement strand
ATTTCTCTTTTATGAGCCTGTATTCGATGGAATCCACCAAAGCTTTTTTAGACGCCATGATAACGTCGGTGGAAACGCCAACGGTGGTCCAAGAGTCAACGCCGTCAGTTGATTCAATCAATACCCTAACCTTTGCGCCTGTCGCGCCTTCAGAGTTTAGCACCCTAACCTTGTAGTCGGAAAGCCTTACATCCCTCAATACCGGGTAAAACTTTTCAAGGGATTGCCGCAACGCCAAGTCCAGCGCGTGAACAGGGCCATCGCTGTCCGCGGCGGTAATCGCCACTTCATTTCCCACAATTACCTTTATAAAGGCGGAAGAATACCCGTTTAAATCCCGTTCGCTGTTTTGCTCAATCATAATCCTTAGCCTGTCAACTATAAAGGAAGGCTCATATAGCCCAAGGGCTTTCCTGATTTCAATTTCCAAGCTAGCTTCCGCCGCTTCAAACTGGTACCCCTGGTATTCTAGTTCCTTCAACCTGTCTAAGATAGTCGCAATTTCAGGGGAGGATTTGGTAAGGTGTGGCGCAACCTTTTTAATAATTGGCATAATCGCGCTTTTGCCCGCAACTTCCGATACCAAAAAGTTTCTGTCGTTCCCCACAAGTTTCGGGTCAATGTGCTCAAAGGATATCGGGTTTTTCAGCACCGCGTCAATGTGCATTCCCGCTTTGTGGGAAAAGGCGCCTTTTGATACATAGGGCGTGCCTGAAATTGAAATGTTTGAAATTTCCGCAATGGCGGTGCAAATGCTGGTTAGCATTGACAAATTCTCAGGCTTTAGCACGTCATAACCTTTTTTAATCTGCAAGTTTGCGATTATCGTTGAAAGATTGGCGTTACCGCACCTTTCGCCTATCCCGTTCAGGGTGCCTTGGACATGGATTGCCCCCGCGGAAACCGCCATAAGTGAATTTGCCACTGCAAGGCCTGAGTCGTTGTGTGTATGAATTCCTATATCCACGTTAACCTCGCCGCAGGCTACTTTTGTCATCTCAAACACTTCTTCGGGGAAGCACCCCCCGTTTGTGTCGCAAAGCACAATGCAGTCCGCGCCGCTGTCCGCCGCGGTTTTTATTACCTTTATCGCGTAATCCGGGTTATTCTTATACCCGTCAAAGAAGTGTTCCGCGTCAAAAATAACTTCCTTTCCCTGCTTTTTTAAAAACTCAATGCTTTCTTTAATCATCAAAAGGTTTTCTTCAGGGGTCGTGTTTAAAACGTCCCTGACGTGCAAATCCCACGATTTCCCGAATATTACGCATACAGGGGTATTGGCTTGGGAAAGCCTGATTAAATTTATATCATCCTCAACCTTCAACCCCACTTTTCTTGTGCTGCCGAAAGCCGCAAGCTTTGCGTTTTTAAGGGGTATTTTCACAACTTCCTTAAAAAATTCAATATCCTTTATATTGGATGAGGGGTTTCCCGCCTCTATGTAGCTTACCCCAAGCTCATCCAAAAGCTTTACAATCTTTAACTTGTCGCTTACCGAAAAGGATATCTTTTCCGCCTGCGCGCCGTCACGCAATGTGGTGTCCAGCGTGTAAATCTTTTTCATAAAATTCCCCCAATCCACTATTCAAACTTTCTGTTATTCCTTCCAAACATATCTTCAGGGTTCTTTCCGGGCGGAATCATGGGATATACGTTTTCTTCCCTGTAGAGCCTGCAGTGAACTAACACGGGCTCTTTTTCCTCGCAAATTCTCTTTACTTCCTGCTCAAGGTCGGATTTTTCATCCAACACCGCGCTCTTTATTCCGTAAGCCTCAGCAATCTTTATAAAATCGGGGTTGTCGTCAAGTATTGTATGGGAATAGTTTTTGTTATAAAAAAGCTCCTGCCACTGCCTAACCATTCCAAGGCAGCGGTTGTCTAAAATAAAGATTTTTATAGGAAGATTTACCTTTTTAACCGTTGCAAGTTCCTGTATGGTCATTTGCACCCCGCCGTCGCCCACAAACAAAACGGTGTTGTTATCAGGGTTAGAAACAGCGCTGCCTACCGCCGCGGGAAGCCCGAACCCCATGGTGCCAAGCCCGCCTGAGGTTACAAACCTGTTGGGGTAGCGCATTTTATAATGCTGCGCGCAAAACATCTGGTTTTGCCCCACGTCAGTCACAACCACGGCGCGGTCCCCCGCGTATTTGTTCACGGCTTTAATCACATCCTGCGGAAGAAGGCCTGAAATTTTCACATCATCCTTTTCAAGTTCTTTCCATGAAAGCACCTTGCTCTTCCAATCGTCCCACAAGTTTTTGACATCCTCTTTTTCAAGGACAATTAACAGCGCCTTTAAAAACTCTTCCGCCCTTGCGCAAACCCCGATATATGCGGGCACGTTTTTGTTTATTTCCGCCGCGTCTATATCCACATGAATTACCTTGTGTTTTTCTGAATACAAATCCCCGTTTCCGACAACCCTGTCGGAAAACCTTGTGCCTATTGCCAAAAGCAAGTCGCAGTGCACCATGGACAAATTCGCCGCGACTTTCCCGTGCATTCCCGTAATGCCTAAGGCGTATTCCTCGTTTTCATCAATCACGCCCTTTGCCATCATGGTTGTGGAAACGCAAAGGTTAAGCCTTTTTAGTATCTTTTCCAAAAGCTCCCTGCACTCGTTACTGTTTACCCCGCCGCCAACCAAAATATGGGGCCTTTTAGCTTTTTTAAGCTCTTTAACAATTTGGGGCACAATTTTGTGCAAATCATCATACCTTTTTGCCTTTTCGTCCATTTTTACAACTGGGCTGGAAATTTCCGCCGCAAAAACGTCCTTCGTCACGTCTAAAAGCACGGGGCCTTTCCTTCCCTCCGTCGCAATCCTCCACGCGTTATGTAGGGCGCTTGGCAAAAAGTTAATGTCTTTTACCAAAAAGTTATGCTTTGTAATGGGCGTGGTAATCCCCGTAACGTCCGCCTCCTGGAAGGAGTCCCTTCCAATGGTGGTGGAGTTAACCTGCCCTGTGATTGCGATAATCGGCGTCGAGTCAAGATAAGCGTTTGCCAAACCTGTTACAAGGTTTGTCGCTCCGGGGCCGCTTGTGGCAAAAACAACCCCCACTTCCCCTGAAACTTTGGCATAACCCTCCGCCGCGTGGATTGCCCCCTGCTCATGGCGGGTCAGGATATGGGGAAAGTTCATTTTCGCCATTTCGTCATACAAGGTTAAAACCGCGCCTCCCGGATAGCCGAAAGATATTTTAACCCCTTTTTCTTTTAAAAAATTAAGGATATATTGCGCACCATTCAATTTTTATACCTCCGTTTTCATGTAAGCTCCACTGGATGCGTTGGATACAAACTTTTGATACCTCTTTTGAAAAGCGGTCAAGTTTTTATTTGGGGCTTTTACCCCTTCTTTTTTCCTCTTTTGGATTTCTTCATCGCTTACCAAAAGGTTTAGCTTATTATTTAAAATATCTATCTCAATTAAGTCCCCTTCTTTAACGTAGGCAATAAGCCCGCCTTCGAAAGCCTCGGGGGATACATGCCCGATGGAAGCGCCCCTTGTGGCGCCTGAAAACCTTCCATCGGTAATTAGGGCAACAGTCCCGTCCTGCCCCATTCCCGCCAAAGCGGAAGTCGGGGATAGCATTTCCCTCATTCCGGGGCCGCCTTTTGGGCCTTCGTACCTGATTACCACAACGTCTCCGTCTTTGATTTTTTTGCCTAAAATCGCCTCAATTGCCTCTTCCTCGCTGTCAAACACCCTTGCGGGGCCCTTGTGGTAAAGCATGTCGGGGCTTACAGCGCCCTGTTTTACAACGGCGCCTTCTTCCGCCAAATTTCCAAATAACACGGCAAGGCCCCCTGTTTTCCCGTACGGGTTATCAACGGTTTTTATAACTACCCCGTCAGGGCCTTTCGCGTTTTTAACCCTGTCTTCCAAGGTGCCGTCCACTGTCTTGCAGGAAAGGTTTAGGACCCCAAGCTTTGACAATTCTTTCAATACCGCAGAAATCCCGCCCACCTGGTTTAAATCCTCAATGTATATGCTTGACGCGGGGCTTAATTTGCAAAGCTGCGGCGTGGTTTTGCTTAATTTATCCACTTCTTTTATGTCAATGGGGCACCCCGCCTCCCTTGAAATCGCAAGAAGGTGCAGCACCGAATTAGTGGACCCGCCTAGCGCCATGTCAAGCCTGAAGGCGTTAATGATTGCCTCGCGGGTCAGGATATCACGTGCTTTCACATTTTCATTAACAAGTTCCACAATCCTGAACCCGGCCTCTTTCGCAAGCCTGCGCCTTTGCGCCATAACCGCGGGCACCGTGCCGTTTCCAGGAAGGGCAAGGCCCAGCGCCTCTAAAAGGCAGTTCATGGTGTTGGCGGTATACATCCCCGAGCATGACCCGCAGGTGGGGCATGTGTTATTTATAATATCTTCAAGTTCCTCATCCGTAATCTTTCCTGACGCGTGGCTTCCCACAGCCTCAAAGGTATCCGACAGCCCTATGCGCTTTCCATTGTAATTTCCCGCAAGCATTGGCCCCCCGCTAATGAAAATTGAGGGGATATTGAGCCTTGCGGCTGCCATAATCATGCCAGGTATTACTTTGTCGCAGCTTGTGATGAATACAAGCCCGTCAAAGGGGTGGGCCGTTGCCATAATTTCAATGGAGTCGGCTATGTTTTCACGGCTTGGCAGTGAATAATTCATCCCCGCATGGTTCATGGTAATCCCGTCGCAAACCGCAATGCTGGGAAATTCAAAAGGCACTCCTCCCGCGCTGCGGACACCTGCTTTAACGTTTTCACAAAGTTCCCTCAAATGAATGTGTCCGGGCACGATTTCATTAAAGGAATTCACAATGCCGATAAAGGGCCTGTCAAATTCTCTATCTGTAACGCCCAAAGCCCTAAACAGTGACCTGTGGGCCGCTCTTGTTGAACCTTTTTTCATTATATCGCTTCTCATAATTTCATCCCCTATATATACAAAAAATTGATTTTACAACATCTTATTGTACTTAATTATAGCCAGCCATAATATTTTAATCAATCTTGTTTCTTTGCAAAAAACTCTTATTTTTTATCGAATAATTGCAATGCGCTAACTTTTTTTCCCGATTAACACAACCGCCTCGGCAATTACCCCTTCGCCCCTTCCAACAAAGCCCATTCCTTCGTTGGACTTTGCCTTAACATTGACATTATCCTGCGGAATTCCAAGAATACCGGCTATGTTTTTCCTCATTTGTCCAATATAGGGCGAAAGTTTAGGCTTTTCAATAATTACGGTGGAGTCAATGTTTAGGATTTCATATCCTTCCTCATCCAAAAGCTTTTTTGTTTCTTTTAACAAAATTAAGCTGTCTATATCTTTATATTTTGCGTCGCTGTCGGGGAAGTGTTTTCCGATATCCCCCTTACCCAGCGCCCCGAATATTGCGTCAATTATTGCATGAACCAGGCAGTCCGCGTCGGAATGCCCCAAAAGCCCCGTCTCATGTGGGATATTCACCCCGCCTAAAATCAGGGGCCTTCCTTTTACCAACTTGTGGGAATCATACCCTTGCCCTATCCTCATAAAAAACCCCCCTTTAAAATCTTGCGGATAAAATTGCGTTTGCGAAAATCAAATCCTCTTTGGTAGTGATTTTTATGTTTTCATAACTGCCTTCGCTTATGTAAACGTCAATACCCAATCTTTCCAAAATCTCGCAGTCGTCGTTGAAAAAACCCTGCCCGGTTTTTTCATACGCCCACATTAAAAGTTCTTTTTTAAACACCTGGGGAGTCTGGATATGGTATAAATTATCCCGACTTAGGGTGCCTTTTACCTTGTTTTCCCCGTCAATTTCCTTTATTGTGTCCTTCACCTTCACCGCGCAGGTCACCGCGTCAAATTCCAGGCATTTTAGGATAGCCTCATCTATTATTTTTGTTGTAACAAGCGGCCTTGCCCCGTCGTGTACGCAGACAATATCACATTTTGCCTCCATCGCGCCAAGTTTTACCGATTCAGTCCTGGTGTTCCCGCCGCGGATTATTTTTGTTACCTTGTCAAAGCCGTTTTCCCTAACAATGCTATTTATTTCCACCATATCCTCTTCCCTGGCCACAATAATAATTTCATCAATCAACCCGGACTCCATAAAAGGCAAAATTGTGTGGTAAATCACCGCTTCATCCTGAAGCTCTAACAAAATCTTGTTTTTTTCCGCCCCCATCCTGGTGCCGCTGCCCGCCGCGGCAATCACGCATGAGGCTTTCGGCAAATCCTTCTTTTTAAAAAACATACCCATCCTCCCTGCTTAAAAAATTCCATATTATATTTATTATAACAAATAATATTGGTTTTGGGCATAAAAAAAGACTGCCTTTTGACAGCCCTTTTTCATTTTTTGCTTAAAACCTCTTTTTCAACAATTCCGGAAAGAAGGTCTTCAATTTCCTCCTGCCTTGCCCCCGTTGCTAAAACTATTTCGCTAATTAAAATTTGTTTAGCGTTGGAAAGCATTTTCCTCTCACCTGTGGACAGCCCTTTTATCTTATCCCGGCACATAAGGGTTTTTACCACGCAGGCCACTTCGTAGACATTCCCGTTTTTGATTTTGGCTAAATTTTCCCTGTACCTTTTATTCCAATTGCTCTCCACGTCGGATTCAATGTCTTTAAAACTTTCAATAAGCGCCTTTGCTTGTTCTTTATCCATTATATCACGGATACCGATTTCCTTCACATTTGCCATGGGAACTAAAACTTTCATATCCCCCAAGGGCATTTTCATAACATAATACTTTTGGATTTCACCAAAAACTTCCCTTTCCTCTATGGATTCGATAATTCCTGCGCCATGCATCGGATAGACGACTTTGTCCCCAATTTTAAACATTATATTTACCTCCAAAATACTCGCAAAACTTATGTCAAAAATAATTTGCAAAAATAAAAAAACCTCTATTTGTTATTATGTGCAAAAAAAATAAAAAAAATCCAAAAATTAAAAAAGACATGTATTTTCGGGCCTTTCCAAAAAAACCAAAAGCCACCTTGACAGCTATTTTTCACTATATATTTTACTACTTTTTTTATGTTTTGTCAAATTTAAAAAATTTTTAATTATAACATAACCTTCTTATATATGCAATAGTTTTTCTAATTTTTTGCAAATTGACTAATCTTTATAAAAAACACAAAGCCAAATACAACATGGGTCTTTGGAGGTATAATTAACCCTGTGTTTGACATGGGCGGGTATAAAAAGGCTGTCCCCTTTTTGCAGTGTAATTTCGCCGCCGTTATCATACCCGATTTTAGCGCTTCCCTGCAAAAGCAGTACCCACTCATGTTCCTCCTGGTCGTAAAAAAACCCTTCAGGCGAGCTTTGACCGCAGGAAATTATCCGCTCAACCCTAATGTTTTTGCCTTGGTGCAAAATATCTAAAACTTCATTGTCATAATCCTTTATATAATCAAAAAAATTCAAAAAAATCCCCCTATCTTGCCCTTTCTTTTATCAGGCTGAAAAGTTCTTCAAGGGCATTCTTTGAAATTTTTGCCTTTTTCATGTTTTCAATGTAGGTTTTCCTGTTTTGATATAAATCTATTACCTCGTCGTAAAGTCTCTCCCCTGCCAGCTCATCATCCAAAACCTTGGCGTACCCCAATTTTTCAAACCTTTTTGCGTTTTCAATCTGGTCGCCCCTGCTTTGGTTTTGGGTCAGCGGTATTAAAAGCATGGGCTTTTGGGCAAACAAAAACTCAAAGATGGCGTTAGCCCCCGCCCTCGATACCACAATATCGCAAATGGACAAAAGGTCAGCAAACTCCTCTTTTACATATTCAAACTGAACATACCCTTCCCTTTTGATGTCGGAAAGATTGCCTTTGCCGCATATATGCACAATCTGAAAAGTCTCCAAAAGCTTATCTAAATTTTCGCGGATAGCATTATTAATGCTTCTTGCCCCCAGGCTTCCCCCTATTGCCATTAAAACGGGCTTTTCCTTTTTGAAATTGCAGATTTTATACCCCTCATCAGGCTTTGCCCGTAGTATATCAGGCCTTACCACAGGCCCTGTGTGGATAATTTCCAAGTTTTTATCCAAATAGTTTTTGGTCTCCTCAAAAGTGGTGCAAATGGTGTTGGCAAATTTGCTGGATAATCGGTTTGCCATGCCGGGGGTGTAGTCCGACTCATGCAAAATCGCGGGGACATTGTTTACCTTTGCCCCAAAGACCACGGGAAAGGACACAAACCCCCCTTTTGAAAACACAACGGAAGGCTTGATTTTGCGTATTATATGGCTAGCTTTTACACAGCCCGCAAGCACATTAAATATATCGGTCACATTTTTTAAGTCAAAATACCGCCTCAATTTCCCCGTGGGGATTGATATGTATTTTACATTTTTGATTTTTTCCACTAATTCTTTTTCAATCCCCCTTTTTGAGCCGATATAGTATACTTCCCAGCCGTCGTCCAAAAAAAGTGGGATTAAGGATAAATTCAAGGTAACATGCCCCGTAGTGCCACCGCCTGTAAACACGATTCTTTTATTTGCCATGTTATTTCCTCCCATCATTTCTAGTATATTTATTTGTCAGGAAAAAATCAAGGAAGTTGCAATCTATTGACTATAAAATCCACAAAAGGTATAATAAAATAATAAAATTATTTATATTAAGGTGAGTTATGTTTAAAAGCATACAGTGGAAAATCATTAGCCTTTTTATGCTTCTATCCTTGTCCTTAGTCATATTTGTGGGAACTTTTCTGATGAACAGCTTACTTGATTACTATCATGAAAGGTTTTATACCACTATTGCTTCAAACACGTTTATAAATGACCTAACCACATCTTTAAACGACACATTAAATACCCCGGACCCCGTTGAAAGGATAAAGGAGCTTTTAAACGCCTACTCTATTCAATTGGGGATTGACTCATATAGAAATATATACATTTTAGACGGCAAAAATGCGCAAGTGCTGTATTCTTCCGACGATTCCACAAGCATAGAGCCAAGCATTACCCAAAACATTTTATCCGCCCTAAACGGGCAGCGGGGGGACAGTATCCAGAAAAACTCAAGTTTTCTCGACTTTGCCCTCCCCCTTGTTAAAGACGGAAAAACCGCATATATTGTCTACATTAAAGACACCAAGGTTGAGCTTTATGACATTGTGCAGGAAATTGCCAAAAACATTCTTTTGGCCCTTGTGTTTGGCTTTATTGTGGCGCTGTTTTTAGGGCTTATTTTGTCAAGAAACATTATCGCCCCCCTAAAAAGGCTTCAGGCGAGGGCGGAAAAAATGGCGTCAGGGGATTTTGAGCACGCCATTGAAATTAAAGCGGACGATGAAATCGGCCGACTTACCCGGTCGTTTAACTTCATGGCCTCCGAGCTAAAGGAAACGCTACTTAAGGTTGAAAACGAAAAAAACAAAATCTCAACCATTCTTTTATACATGACCGACGGGGTTATCGCTTTTGACGCCGACGGCACACTAATCCACATAAACCCCGCGGCGCAGGTTATGCTTTCTGTCCCAATGGAAGAGGCAACAAAACCCTTTGACGAGTTTTTCAAAGACTTAAACATTGATATTTCCCTAAACTACTTATTCTACTTAGATAGGAAAATCAACATTGAAAAGGACATTACCATAAACGACCGCCATATAAAGGCCTACTTTGCGGCTTTTGAGGTTGAGGAAAACACCCCCGGCGGGGTGGTGGTGGTATTGCAGGACATCACCGAACAGGAAAAACTGGAAAAATCCCGCCGTGAATTTGTGGCAAATGTATCCCATGAGTTAAGGACACCTCTTGCCACCATTAAAAGCTATTCCGAAACTTTGATTGAAAACTTAGATAAGGATAAGGACTCCTTTGTGGTAAACTTCCTAAAAGTCATAGAAAAAGAAGCCGACAGGATGACAAGGCTTGTGCGTGACCTTTTGACCTTGTCGCGGCTTGACTACAACAAAAACGCCTTAAAGAAGGTAAAGTTTGATTTAGTCCAGCTTGTTGACGAAGTGGTAAAGAAATTCCAAATGACTTACAAAAGCCATACTATTATCTTTGAGGTAGAGTCGGAAATCCCCGCCTTTTTAGGGGACAAAGACAAGATTGAGCAGGTAATAACAAACATTATCTCAAACGCGATAAAATACAGCTACGAAAACAGCAAGGTCATTGTAAAATGCGGATACCGCTTAACGGATGCCTATATCAAGGTAATAGATTTCGGGATTGGTATACCAAAAGAGGATTTAGCCCGCATTTTTGAGCGCTTTTACAGGGTGGACAAAGCCCGGAGCCGCGAAACCGGCGGAACGGGTTTGGGATTATCCATCGCAAAAGAAATCGTGGAACTTCACAACGGCAAAATCACCATTGAAAGCGAATACAAAAAGGGCACGGAAGTATTAATTACCATGCCAATTTATTCCGGCTAATATGTTATTTAATATTAAACCTTATGTAACAAAGCTGTAATATGAATTGTGTATAATAATGGTGTAAAGTTATACTCGTAAATCATATAATGATAAATAATATAGAAAGGATGGGGTGAAGATGAAGAGAATAGCTTTAGCGTTCGCATTGGCAATAGTCGTGCTATTTACCAGCATCTCTGCATTTGCCGACCATCCTGTTTCTATTTCCATATACGACGCGGGCAACGCCACAAATTTGATTTCAATTAAAAAACCCGAAACCGCGATTTCCGCAACCAGCAAAAAAATATACGGGATTTCAGGCATATCCAGCCAGGGGGTTACTGTGGCTATTTATAAATACAGTTCCCTTTCCGGCGAATATGTGCTTATGAAAAACAAAGACGGCACAAACGCAATCACCACAATCGGCGCAAGCGGGCTTTACATTAAGCAGGTTACCCTAAACGAGGGTGAAAACAAATTTTTAATCCGCGCGGAAAGCCCCAACGGGTCTTACCAGATTGTAAAATTTGAAATCAGCCTGTTAACCCAGGAAACCGCGGACAGCTTAAGAACTTTTGACTTTTCATCGGTGTTTAGCGGCTGGCTTAACTAGGTAATTTATGAGGATGGTTTTAGTGGAAAAAATAAAAACTTTAATTATATACATCCTGGTTTTAAATAGTTTGTTTTTGACGTCTAAAATATGGTTCAGTGAAAAATTATGGCCGTCCGGCTATAATTTTTTTGTTTCTTTGACAAATAACAACCTTTTTGCGGGTTTTACCAGATATAAACGGCAGTATTCCTACCCAAAGGAAAATTTGTCAATCCCAAAAGTCATAACCCTTTGTTCCGACTCCAACAATAAAATCGTGTTTTATAACTCCGACACAGGTTTTTTTGAAGTCTTTTCCGAAATAAAACCCATAATCGAAGGGTATTTAAACGGTTCATTCCAAAAGGCGCAGCAGTCCAATGTGACTTTGGATGACTACTACTACGCCATAAGCGGCGAAATTCCGGCGATTTATGTTGACTATCAAATCGCGTATTCCGCCCCGCTTTTTGGCCAGGTAAACGGGGTGAATCTTCCCCAACTCCCCGACGGGATTGATGTTATTAAAAATTTTATAATTATCCCGCATGACATTGGTTTTTCCATATTAGTAAAGGACCCTAAAAGCAACGCGGTGGTAAGGACCACTTTTTATGACACGGGCATAGATGTGGGAAAAATCATTGACAAATACAACACCACAACGGAAGAAAACTTTTTCTTCGCAAGCGAGCTCAATTTAAACAAAACCCTTCCTGAGACAAACATAACTTTTGACCCGATGGTAATTGTTTTCTCCGACTACGAAGAAGTGCCCCCGGCGATAATCAGCAATATACCGGACCTTCGGGAGGACAATGTGGATTTATTAAATAAAATTTTAAGGCATTTTTCCTACAATCCCAAGTCCGTACGCCGCTACATTGACACCAGCGGGGTTATAACCTATGTGGAAAACAATTCGTCTTTGAAAATTTACCCGATAGGCTTAATTGAGTATTCTTCAATTTCAAACAACAAAGGAATCGAGCTAAATGACGCCCAAAGCCAGTATTCGGCTCTAAATGAATCCATAGACTTTGCCCAAAACCTTTGGAATATCCTAAATCTTGGGGAAAGCTTAAATATAGCGTTAAGCAACGATTTGGTGGATACCAGCACAAAAAATGAATACACATTTAATCTTGACTACTATTATGGCGGCAACATTGTCCTTGTGGATATCCCCTATGAGCAGAACAAGCGGTTAAACCACGCCTTATCCATCACGGTGCAAAACGGCAAAATCACAAAGTTTTCCTTTTTGGCAAGGACTTTTGAAGATTCCGCCAAAAAGGTTGATCTTATGGACACAATAGGGGCTATTGATAGTTTTTATGAGCAAAAGAAAGACTCATCCATGGAAAAAGTGGAAGAAATATTTATTTCATACCTTTTGGATGAAAGGGCGCAAATTATAGACCCGTGCTGGACAATAAAGAGCAAATCAAACGGCATGACAAAAATTCATGTCATAGCTAATGGAGGAAGTCATGAGCTGGAGCAAGATTAAAAACGCCATAATCGTTTTTTTGGTCATCTTAAATATGGCTTTGGGGTTTATTTTGTATTTTGAAAACAGCGAAAATTATAAAATAGACGAAAATATCATAGATTTGTCCGTCAGCCTTCTTGAAAAGAACAATATCAAAGCCCCAAAGGACATTTTCCCCAAAAGCACTGTGGACATGAAGTCCCTGACCCTTTCACCCATATATACAAACAGCGGTATTTTTAACAATAAGGATATTGATGTTAAAATCACTGAAATTGATTCCTCCAATTATATCTTCAGGTATCCCAGTGGAAAACTCTATCTTCACGGCCTTTCTTTTGAATTCATTCCAAATGAAAGCGCCCCGAAAATCATTCAGCACGATTTGGTAAACAAGGCGAAAAACCTTCTAATTTCCATGGGTTTTGACTTAAAAAACGCAAAATATGAAAAAAGTGACGATTTAATAACCTTCACCCAAACATATGAAGGCTTTGAGGTCTTTTCGTCAAAAATTTACTGCTATTTAAAAGACGGTGAAATTTCATACATCAAGGGAAACTGGGGCATAATTTCCGAAGGCGAAAAAAAGAGCACAAACCACATTTCAATGGTTATACCGCTTTTTATCAACGACGAAAAAAGGGCGGAAAGCTCCACAGAGATTGTATCTTTCACTTTGGGATACAGCACCAATTTGCTTGCGGAAGGGGAAGGCTATAATGAAATTGAGGCAATCCCCGCATGGAGGATTAAAACCGCCGACAACAAAGAATATTTCTATGACGCTATAAAATAAGGGAAATATTACGGTTTGCTAAAAATATTTCGGGGAATGCTGGTTTTCTTTTTATTTTTTTATTTAAAATCCAATTATATTAAATTTCTAACTTTTTTTATTTTATAATTGACACAGCGGGTATATAATTGTAAAATATGTATGTTGAGCTAAAATTTGGTTTTGCTTGCTTGGCTAATAAGGGGTGTCAGAATTGCTGTTTCAAAGATTTTTTTTTAAAAAGTCATATGAAATAGATGAAAGCCGCACCTGTTTTTTTACCGGGCACAGGATTATACCCCAAGAAGAAATTGATGATGTTATAAATAAAACCAAACAATATATAATAGATTTAATAAATAAAGGCGTAAACACCTTTCTATGCGGCGGGGCTTTAGGCTTTGACACGATTTGCGGCCAGATTGTGTTATCCTTAAAAAATGAATACAAAAATATTAAACTTTATATGATTATCCCCTGCAAGGACCAGGACAAATACTGGAACAACAAAGACAAAGAAACGTACTGGCATTTAATCAAAAACGCCGACAGGGTTATATACACCCAGGATAAATACAAAGCGGGGTGCATGCACCTGAGGAACCGCTTTATGAGCGACAATTCCTCCTACGCCATAGCATACTTAAAAAAAAGCGGCGGGGGCACTGCATACACCGTAAAATACGCCCAAAAAAACGGCGTGAATGTTTTATTGATATAAACCATAAAAAAGCTACATATGCCTGATATATAAAAACGCGTTATGTCACATTCTCCTAAAATTTAAAGCCTAAACCTTCTTTGTTATTGGAAGTTCTTTTAAATTTTCTATAAGCGGAGGGTTTGTATTTTTTAGGCTTTAAAAAACAATTCATTAAAAAAGCTGGAACTTTTGTTCCAGCTTTTTTATTATAATTCAGGCTCTGCCACAAATTCAACGCAAGGGGTTTTAGTTTTTGCCCCGTCGGAGTCAAAGACGATAATTTCATTATCCCCTTTCTTCAAAAGTACCCCCGGGACGTACAAGGTCTTAGTGGGCCCGATTTCCCAAAATCTTCCCAAATTGAACCCGTTTACAAACGCAACGCCCTTTGTAAAATCGTCAGTTCTTAAGAAGGTGTCGCAGGGCTCATCCTCAATAACCAAATTCCCTTTATAAAACGCTGTGGGTACTTCGCTTTCAAGGCTGCTATCAAAGTTTAACTTATCTAAATTATCCATTGGAAGGGGATACATCTTCCAGTTAAATAAACTAGCGGTGTTAATGCACACAGCGTTGTTTATCCCCTTTGTCTCAAACATTTTGGGGCCGTAGTTGGTCCTGCCCATGTTTTCAACAATAATATCAAGCTCCGCCCCGCCTTCAGGGGTGGAAATTGTGAGGGTGGTGGAGCCGTTTCTGTAAACAATCCCCACTAACTTTTTATCCAAATAAACCTGCGCCCTGTCAGCAAGGCCGTGTATTGTCAAGGACACATTTTCAAGGGTCCCTGTAACATGGGTTTTATATAAAATATATCCGTAGCCCTGGTTGCACTTTTCCATTGGAAGAGGGTATACGTTTTCAATGGGTGAGGAAATTTCATCTAAAGCACTGAAAATGTCCTTTTTCGATTTCATTTCCACCTTCCCGTACGCCCTTTTCTCGCGGTCCGCGGGGATTTCCGAAACGGTGGAATATTTTTTCATCACTTCATAAATCGCCCGGTATTTTGGCGTGATATCCCCTGCTTCGGAAAGGGGCGCGTCGGAGTCATAGCTTGAAACAGTGGGCTCATACCTGTCGTAGTGGTTTGCCCCGTTCATAAACCCAAAGTTTGTGCCCCCGTGGAACATATAAATGTTGAAATTCCCGCCCATTTTAAGGAGCCTGCCGATATGGTCCGCCGCGTCCTGCGGGTCGCGGTAGGCGTGCCTTCCGCCCCACGGGTCAAACCATCCGCCCCAGAATTCCATGCACATAAGGGGCTTGTCCTTTTGGTATTTTTGTAAAACCGCAAACCTGTCCTCGGGGTTTGAGCCAAAGTTTGCGGTCGCAAATACCCCTTCTAACATCCCGTTTTGAAGCATGAAATCCTCCGCCCCGTCGGATGTAAACAGCGGGATGTCAACGCCCAAAGAGATAAACTTATCCCTGATGTGGGCAAGGTACCTTTTGTCGTTGCCATAACTTCCGTATTCGTTTTCCACCTGCATAGCGATAATGTTTCCGCCATTTGTCGCAAAGTGCGGCTTTAATCTTTTAATCAATTCCTCAAAATACCTGTCCATGTATTTTAAGAACACTTCATTATAGCAGCGGATTTTTATCCCTTCCTTGTTTAAAAGCCACCACGGAAGCGCCCCGAATTCCCATTCGGCGCAGATGTACGGCCCCGGCCTTACAATTGCCATAAGGCCCAGCTTTTGGGAAATCTCCAAAAACTTTTCAACGTCGGCCATTCCTTCAAAATAAAACTCGCCTTCCCTCGGCTCGTGAACATT
>JAAYMJ010000163.1 GCA_012521455.1 Clostridiaceae bacterium | reverse complement strand
TTTTAGTCAATAGATTGTCGACAACTTTTTTAATTTTTTTGAAAATATTACATTTACTGGTCGGTTCTCATATTTATTTACATTTTTACATAATATTACTATAAATGAAAGGGGGCCAAAACATGATAAACTACATCTGGGCGTTTTTGATACTTGTGTCAATCGTGGTTTCCGCCTTTACAGGAAGGATTGACCAAGTAGCAAACGCCGCAATAAAATCATCAAACGAGGCCATAACAATGGTGCTCACCTTGTGCGGCGCCATGTGCCTGTGGTCGGGGCTTATGAAAATAGCTGAAGAAGGGAATTTGGTAAAGGTTTTATCCAAGCTTTTATACCCCGTAACCAAAAGGCTGTTTCGGGAAATACCACAAAAATCCCAAGCCATGGGCTATATTGTTATGAACATTGTGGCAAATATTCTGGGAATGGGTAATGCCGCAACACCATTAGGGATTAAAGCTATGGAAGAATTGGACAAATTAAACGGCAAAAGCGCCCGGGCGTCTTGTGCCATGTGCACATTTGTCGTGCTTAACACCGCCTCAATCCAGCTGATTCCGGCAAATATGATTGCCTTAAGAATGCAGGCAGGTTCATCCAACCCTTCAGAAATCATAGTGCCGGTGTGGATAACCTCGTTTATTACATTAATTTCTGTCCTTTTGTGCGCAAAAATACACGAAAAAATGGACAGTTAAATAAAGCAAAACCTTAAATAACCATCCTACCTAGCTACAATTATTAAAATAATATAAAAAGGAGAGAATTATCACTTTTCGTGATACATAGTTATGAATGTGATAACTTTATTATCCAATTTGGCAATGCCGGTTGTAATATTCTTTATAATAGCCTCAGGGCTTATGAACAATGTGAATTTGTTTGAAGCCTTTACCCGCGGTGCAAAAGAGGGGCTAAAGACCGCATACAACATTGCCGCGCCTTTAGTCGGGCTAATGGTGGCAATTGGAATGTTTAGGGCCTCAGGCGCGCTTGATTTGATTGTCCATGCCATATCCCCTGTCTGCAACTTTTTAAAAATCCCGCCGGAAATAATGCCACTGGCACTAATGCGGCCAATTTCAGGCAGCGCGTCATTAGCAATTGCCAAAGACATATTAACAACATACGGGGCGGATTCTTTGATTGGGAAAATAGCTTCAATCCTAATGAGTTCAAGCGAGACGACCTTTTACACCATAACGGTTTACTTTGCGGCAGTGTCCGCCACAAATTACCGCTACAGCCTAAAGTCCTCTTTGCTTGGAGACTTGGTAGTGGTATTCGCAAGCGTTGCCGTTTGCAGAATACTCTTTAGTTGAGACCAAAAATTTGGAAGAAAACAAAACAAAGAAATCCAATCTCAAAACACTAAAATAATATAGCATTTTTATATCAATTTGTCAAGAAAAGTATTTTATTAATTATATTTTTTCTTTAAAATTTAATTTTAGATGAAATATTTACATAAATTTTATATTTAATGCTATATATTTCTAAACAACTTAATAATTAACATAAATTTTAGGGCTTGGTTAATTCACCAAGTCCT
>JAAYMJ010000019.1 GCA_012521455.1 Clostridiaceae bacterium | reverse complement strand
AGCCCTAAAACCGCAAATGATTTCATAACTTTTCCCCTCTGTTAACCTACTGAGATTTTCCCTTCCGGGTATCTTATGTTGCTGTTATTTTTCCCCGGAAGAAGCAATGCAAGTCCTATAGTTAGTACTCCGACCCTTCCAAAAAACATAAGGAATATTAGCGCAATTTTGCTTGCAGGAGATAAAAGCGACGTTATGCCTGTCGTAACGCCTACGGTGCCAAAGGCCGACGTAGTTTCAAACAAAACATCCATGAATGAATAATTATCAAAGGCCATTATGATAAATGAGCCAATTATGATACTGATAAGCCCGATTATAAATATTGAAAACGCCCTGATAATTGTATTAAATCCTATCCGCCGCTCTAAAATATTTACATCGTTTTTGCCCTTTAGCAGTGAATGCACCGTAAAAATCACAACCCCCACCGTGGTGGTTTTAATGCCACCCGCGGTTGAGCCGGGGGACCCGCCAATAAACATTAAAATAACGCTGAGAAGTTTTGTGCTGTCTTTAAAAAAACCGACGGATAGTGTATTAAAGCCTGCTGTTCTCATTGAAACCGAGTGAAACAATGACGCCAGTATTTTATCAGGAAAGTTTAAATTCTTTAGCGTTGCCGCGTTGTTATATTCAAACAACAACGTTCCCAATGTGCCTGCTATAATTAAAATAAATGATATTATCAAAACCATTTTGGAATGAAGCCTTAATTTTTTATAACTCTTTTGGGTTATTATATCTTCCCAAACGCCAAACCCAAGGCCGCCGGTTATGATTAAGGCCATAATTGTCAAATTCACAACCGGGTTTGATATATAATCCGTCAGGCTGCAATAGGGGGATTTGTCCCCTAAAATATCAAACCCCGCGTTGCAAAAGGCGCTTACCGAATGGAAAATCCCCCTGTAAATCCCGCCTAAAACCCCGTATTGGGGTATAAACTGGGTGGACAAAATAACCGCGCCTAGAAATTCCAAAATGAATGTCCCCATAAGGACATGCAAAGTAAGCCGCACAATCCCTTCCATGTTTAACTGGTTGAAGGACTCCGTCATTAAAATCCTTTCCTTTAAGGTTATGCGCCTTCCTACCATAATTGAAAACAGCGTGGCCATTGTCATAAATCCAAGGCCGCCTAACTGGATTAACAATAAAATCACAATCTGCCCAAAGAAAGTCCAGTGCTGGTAGGTGTCAGCCACAATAAGGCCGGTTACACATGTGGCGCTTGTCGCGGTAAATAATGCGTCTAGGAAATTGCTTTGGCCTTCCTTTATGGAAATTGGCAGCGACAAAAGAAAACTTCCCAATATAATTAACCCCAAAAAGATTAGGGCTATCGCTTTAAACGGGCTCATTATTATAATCCTGTTTTTAAAATTAACCAATATTTGAGCCAATCAAAAGACCTCCACGACAGAGCGTTAAATAAATTTTTGCTTATAAAAAATTACAAGATGGCTACGATTCCCATAGCCACCTTTATGTTTGGTCTCATATATGCGCTTTTGCTGTTTCTACAAGTTTTGCAAAAGCAGCCTCATCATTTATAGCAAGTTCTGAAAGCATTTTACGGTTAATATTGATATTTGCCTTCTTTAAGCCGTTAATAAATTGTGAATAGTTCATGCCGTTCATTTTGCAAGCCGCGGAGATTCTGGTGATCCAAAGCCTTCTAAAATCCCTCTTCCTGCGTTTTCTGCCAACATAAGCGTAAACTAAGGATTTCATTACGGCTTGGTTTGCAACTCTATATAATTTGGACTTTCCGCCCCTGTAACCTTTGGCAAGTTTTAATATTTTCTTATGTCTCTTTCTTGTGGCAAGACCGCCCTTAATGCGTGCCATATCTCTCTCCTCCTATCCTGCATTATTTGTATGGAATTAACTTCTTAATGGTTTTTGCGTTTGGAACAGACGCGTAACCGCCTTTTCTTAGCTTTCTTTTTCTCTTTGTGGATTTCTTTGTTAAAATATGGCTTCTATATGCTTTGCTGCGTTTAACTTTGCCGTTTTTAGTAAAGCCAAAACGCTTCGCAGCACCCTTGTGTGTCTTTAACTTAGGCATAATGATACTCTCCTTCCAATATTAAAAATACCTACAGCATCTATGTTTAATAGAAAATCTATAGCTTAGCTGTTTTTAGGCGCAATTAACATGGTCATATTCCTGCCTTCAAGCTTGGGTTTGTTTTCCCTGGCCCCGTATTCGCTTACGGCTTCGCAAAATCTTTCAAGAAGCTCCTCACCTATGTTTGCGTGATTTACTTCCCTTCCGCGGAAGCGCACGGTCACCTTAACCTTGTCCCCTGCCTTCAAAAACTTAATTGCGCTGTTTGTCTTGGTTTTAAAATCATGGTCCTCAATGGTAGGAGAAAGTCGTATTTCCTTAATATCAATTACCTTTTGATTTTTCCTTGCCTCTTTTTCCTTTTTGGCAAGCTCAAAACGGTATTTTCCATAGTCCATTATCTTGCAAACAGGTGGATTTCCCTTTGGGGCGATTTTTACCAAATCCAGATTTTTGGATTCGGCGATTTCCAATGCCTGGTCAATCGGCATAATCCCCAACTGTTTCCCATCACTGTCAATAACCCGGACCTCTTTGTCACGAATCTCCTCATTGATTAATAAATCCTTGATTATAAAGACACCTCCAAAAAATTAAAATAGCGGTGAAAAGCAAACCTTCACCGCCTGATATGCAACATACACATATTGACCGAGCTCGCTGTGCGGCAGGGTGAGAGCATTTGCTCTTCTTTGTTTTTTAGTGTTATTCTGTGTTTTTCTATGTTATTCTAACACGTTATTTTTTTATTGTCAAGTATTTTTTCTAAAAATTATTGTTATAAAGCACTT
>JAAYMJ010000162.1 GCA_012521455.1 Clostridiaceae bacterium | reverse complement strand
ATATGAAATCCTGCTGTTTGAAAAAGGCTTCCTTAATTGGCACAATAGCCCTGTTTGCAAAATAAAGGCTTATAAACACAAATACCAAAAAGACAAAAATTGAGATGGCAAAAAAAGTGTAGATTAAGCTTGTCAAAATCTTTTGGGCGGAAGTAAAGTCAAAAAAGTAAATCCTCTCCCCGCCCACCATCCTTTCTTTTACAAAAAGCCAATAGGAGCCAGAAAAACTAAACTTCCCCTTTTCCGCGCCCGATTTATTCACTATTTCCAAAAGGCTTTGGCACTCGCTTTCGCTGTAAAAATACTGGGGGATTATCCTGGAAATCCCGCTGTTTTGCACATCTATAAAAAATGTGGGCCTTACCCTCGGGGGCGGGACCTGCATGGGGGCTTTGTCGGTTTTGTGGTAGCTTTTTAAAATCAAATTTTCTTCTTCATACACATTGTTATATGTAATGGTGTAAGCCGCAAGGAAGGATACCAGCATTACCAGTGTAATGCAGCATAAATTCAGGATTAAGAATTTATTCCTCAATTTATTAAACATAATTACCCTTCTTCTCTTAAAATGTACCCTACTCCCCTGATGGTTTCGATTTGGGTTTTGCTCTTTAAGTAATTAAGTTTTTTTCTCAAAAAGGAAATATACACTTCCACATGGTTTGCCTCCGCCCCAGAGTCAAAGCCCCAGAGCTTTTCGATTATCCCGTCTTTTGTGGCAACCCCGTTTTTATGCAAGATTAAATACTCCAAAAGCTCGCTTTCCTTAAGGGTCAGCCTTACCTCCTTGCCCCCTGAAAAAAGGGTGAGGTTTAAGGTGTTTAGGGTTATATCCCCAAAGGAAATGCTTTCATCGTTTGAAAGCCGCTCCCCCCTGCGCCTGGCCAGCGCCCGCAGCCTTGCAAGGAGCTCCCCTGTGTCAAAGGGCTTTGTCAGATAGTCATCGGCCCCCATATCAAGCCCCGTAATTATATCCTGCACTTCGCCTTTTGCCGTGAGCATTAAAACGGGGGCGTTGATTTTTTCTTTTCTTAAAGCCCTTAAAACCGTAATCCCGTCAATTACAGGAAGCATTATATCAAGTATTATAATGTCATATATGTTGCTTTTGGCATAATCCAATCCTGTTTCCCCGTCAAAAACCGCGTCAACGGTGTAATTATTCTTTTTTAAAATCTGACACAGCGCCTCCGAAAGATATATCTCATCCTCGACAAGAAGGATCCTCATAAAATCTTCCCCTTAAATTGCTTTACATTCCACTTTTATTTTAGTATAATTACAATAGTGTGTCTTAATTATAGCATAAATATACTATAAAATGTGAATTTATTGTGAAATAATTGTAACATCCAGCTATTTTTAAGATTCTTTTAAGATTTGAAACGTATAATGAATGATGGAAAGTTAAACTTTTGTCACTTTCATCCGAAGGGACTGATAAGATATGGCTATCGAAGTTTTCAACCGCTATGAAAAAAAATTTCTCATAGATGAAAAAACCTTCAATACATTATCAATGAGGCTTTCCGATTATGTGGAACTTGATGAATATAATAAAAAGAACGGGTTTTACTCTATTTTAAACATTTATTATGACACCGAGGACGACTACTACATCAGAACAAGCATACAAAAGCCCACATACAAGGAAAAGCTAAGGTTAAGAAGCTACGGGGTGCCGGATTTGGATTCCCAGGTTTACATTGAAATAAAAAAGAAGGTTCTCAAACTAGTCAACAAAAGAAGGACCCCCATGATTTTGTCCGACGCCTACCACTTTTTGCAGACAAAAGAGGTGCCAAAATCCAATATCAAGTTAAATAAACAGGTTATAAATGAAATCCTGTATTTTTTAAATAACCGGCCCGTCATGCCGAAACTGTTTTTGGCTTACGACCGCACAGCCTATTTTTCCAACGAAAGCAGGGATTTGAGGATTACTTTTGACACAAACATCAGGACCCGCAGGCACGATTTGCGCCTTGAAAACGGGGACTTTGGCGACATTTTATTAGGAGACGGCCTGTTTTTGCTGGAAGTAAAGGCTAAGGACTCCATCCCCCTTTGGCTTGTGAGGTTATTGAGCGAAAACAAAGTATACGCTACCAGCTTTTCAAAATACGGGACGGAGTACAAAAAATATTTGACAGAGCGGCTAAAGGAGAGAAAACTATATGCTTAATTATCTAAACACAATATTTAACCAAACAGCGTTGGATACCACACTTACCGTACAAAGCATACTAATTTCATTGCTTGTGTCCTTTGCGATAGGAATGTTTATCGCTTTTACCTATATGAAAACCCACAGGGGCACAAGCTATTCCCAAAACTTTACCTTAACCCTTTTAATGATTCCCTCAATTATCGCGATTATCATAACCTTAGTTGGAAGCGACCTTGCGAGGGCCTTCAGCTTAGCGGGGGCATTTTCCATCATCCGCTTCAGAAGCGCCCCCGGGGACCCGAAGGATATAGCGTATGTGTTTTTCGCGCTTGCTGTGGGCCTTGCGGTAGGGGTAGGATTGCCGCTTTACGCAGTGTTGTTTGCCCTTGTATTTTGCGGGTTTATGTTTATCATACAAGCCGTTGATTTTGGGAGAAAGAAGGATGTTGAAAAAACCTTAAAAATCACTATCCCTGAGGATTTGGACTATGAGGGCGTATTTGACGACATCCTTGAAAAATACACCACAAAATACCAGCTTATGAAGGTTAAAACCACTGATTTAGGTTCGCTTTTTGAACTTGTTTATGCCATCAGGTTTAAAAGCGGGGAAAACGAAAAGGAATTTATTGATGAATTAAGGTGCAGAAACGGCAACCTTAACATAACCTTATCCCTTGCGGGTGAGAACGCATATTACGCGTAATAAATTTGAACAATTGAACATAACATAAAAACCCAAAAGTTTTGGCTTTTGGGTTTTGTTTCGTCAGAAAGGGTCTTTAAATTGAAAAGGGCATTATCAACATATAAAAATTTGGCTTTGCTAGGTTTGGTTTCGGCTTTAATAGGAACTATCACCGGGGGGCTTGACGCAATTTTTCAAAAAGGCTTGATTTTTGCCACATCAGTCAGGGAAAGCTATCCATATATTTTTATCCCCTTGCTTCCTCTGGCGGGGATTTTGATTTTGTATTTGTACCAAAAATTCGCAAAGGAAAGCATGAAGGGCGCAAAATTGATATTCCAGGCCCCGGAGGAAGAAAAAGCAATCCCGAAACGGACAATACCTTTTGCCATTTTTTCCACATGGCTTACCCACCTTTGCGGGGGAAGCGCGGGCAGGGAAGGGATTGCGGTTTTAATCGGCGCTTCCGTGGGGGATAATTTCGCAAAAAGGATATGCCGCCCAAATTCCCAAGCCTTGCTCACAGCAGGGATTGCGGCGGGCTTTTCGGGCCTTTTTCACACCCCTGTCGCGGCGGTGTTTTTCGCGATTGAGATTTTTTCCCACGGGGCAATTTCCAAAGCTTCTTTGTTTTGCTCAATAATATCTTCTTTTTTTGCCTATGGGGCAAGCAGTTTTTTAGGCGTTAAGGAGTTTATGCCGGCAGTGATTGTCCCTGTTAGCATAAATACAGGTTTAATTTTAAAAATAATAGTTCTTGGGGTTATTTTTGGGATAACCGGCGGTTTTTTTGCATATCTTTTGCATTTTTCAAAAACGCACTTAAAAGACCGCATAAAAAACCCAGTTGTCCGGGTTTTTTCACTGGGGGTTGTGTTAAGCGCCCTTGTTTTATTCATTCACAACGGCAGGTACGCAGGCTCAGGGGCCAATTTAATAAATTCCGCTTTTTACAGCGGAAAAATCCATCCCTATGACTGGCTTTTAAAGCTTATTTTGACAATCCTGACCGCATCTTGCGGCTTTCAAGGGGGCGAAGTGGTACCCCTCTTTAGCATTGGCGCAAGTTTAGGGGATGTTTTATCCCCCGTATTTGGCGTGCCGTCAAATTTTCTGGCTGCCCTCGGCTTTGTGTCGGTATTTGGCAGCGCCACCAACACATTGATTACCCCCATTTTTATCGGCTGCGAAATTTTCGGGTATGAGTATTTTCCGTATTTCTTTTTTATCTGCGCCGTTTCATATGTGGCAAACGGCGGCTTTTCAATTTATCATGAGCACAATAACAAAGATTTGAATATTTCCAGCTTAAAATTTGCAAAATAAAAAATCCGCTTTTGCGGATTTTTATTTTTTCCATTCTTTTTCAAGGCGGGAAAACAATTTTT
>JAAYMJ010000018.1 GCA_012521455.1 Clostridiaceae bacterium | reverse complement strand
CTTGCGTCCCAGGACCCAAACGGGCCCTATGGGGGTTCCACTTACTTTATGCCCCTTTCCCCCGGGGCGTTTAAGGAATTTGACACCGACGGGAATTCCTGCTGCCATGGAACAGGCATGGAAAACCATTCAAAGTATGAGGACAGCATATATTTTGCATCAAGCGATAATAAAACCCTGTATGTTAATTTATACATCCCGTCAAGCCTGTGCTGGGGGGATTTAAAAATTGCCCAAAAGGGAAATATCATAAAAGGGGAGAGGGTGGAATTTTCCGTTCAAAGCGCAGCGGCGGACATTGCCTTTAGAATTCCAAATTGGGCAAAGGGGTATAAGATTGAGTTTAGCAAAGAGGCAAAATATGATGAGAAAGACGGGTTTATTATTGTGCCATCCTTTGGGGACGGTAAGATTATTCTTTCCTTTGGCATGGAATTTGAACTAAAAGGCGTGCCAGATGATGACACAATATCGAGCCTTCATTACGGGCCCATGGTAATGGTGATACTTTCCAGTGATGAAAAATATATTACTTTGTCAAAAGGTGATGTGTTTAATATAAGAAAGTCGGAAAAACCGTTGGAATTTGAACTTAACGGATATAAAATTGTGCCCAATTTTATGACCAACAAATCCAGGTACCATGCGTATTTTAAAGTAAAATAAAAAACCGGGGGCTTTTGCCCCCGGTTTTTTTACCGTTTTATTATAAAGTCAGTAAAAATTGTGGCGATTACAGCAATATTGAAAACGGACACTGAAGTTTCCGCCATTGTGGTGGTAATCAGGTATAGATAAAGGTCGAAATATGTTGAACTATGGTTTACTAAATGTAGTATGAGGGATGATGCCATCAACAATGTAGATAGTATCAGGCCTGAAATTAATATGATTTTCGAGAATTTACATATATTATTAAATGCGTTGTTTATGTTCCTTATCACGAATAAACACTCCAAAAAATTTTTTTATTAATATTTATAATAACATCAAGGCCTTAATATTTCAAGATTTAAAGATTTCCATTAGTTAATTAAGTGATTAAATTATTAAATTTTTGTTAATTATTAAATACATAATCGACAAATTACATCAAATATTAGTAATTATAAAATTGTAAATTAGTACCATAGGGGTAATGTCGAAAATTAGTGGAAAATAATGGTGGAAATGTGCACTTATTTAGTAGTATAATAGACAGTGATAAAACCTTAACAGGTAAAAAGATAAGTATAAGGGGGTCTGTGGATGGAAACTTATATCTGTCTATGTAATGCAGTGGAGGGGGACAAAGACATCAGGGTTGAGTATTACTTAATCGAGGACGGCGAAAACCAGTTCGGCATCAAAGCAAAGACAAAAGATGATGTTTGCACGGTATGCGGAATTACTTCATCAAGGGGGGAGGCGTTGGCGCTTATACGGATTTTGAAGCAAAACTATGTGACACCTGTAACTTTAAAGGATGTTATCCTTGACTGGATTGTTGAAAAATCTTCCTATGTTGGATAAAAATTTTATCAAACTCTACAAAGTTTTGTTTTGCGCTGTTTAATTTGTTGACTTTCAACTCCTATATGAAATATAATGTTTCAAGTAAGTCGTATAGGGGTGGTTATATGAAAACAAAGCAAATAGCATATGTTGCGGTGCTGGCAGCGCTCACCTGCGTTTTGACAGCTTATTTGCAATATCCTTTGGAAAACCGGGGATACATCCATGTCGGGGACTCAATAATTATCCTTGCGGCAATTTTATTTGGAAAAAGGGCAGGGGCCTTGGTTGGTGCCATTGGGTCAACTTTGGCGGATATAATATCGGGCGCGGCAATATGGGCGCCTTACACCTTTGTTATAAAGCTTGTTTTAGGTTACTTATCCGGCGTGGCAAATGAAAAGAAGGGAAAAATGAAAGCTGGAATTTATGCAATTTGCGGGATAATTTTAATTGCAGGATATTATTTGGCCGAAGTAATCATTACAAGCGGAAACTTTATCGCACCGCTTTATAGTATTTATGGTTCGGTTATTCAGTATATCTTAAGTTTAATTATCGGCATACTATTAGGAAGAAGGTTGGAAAGGTATGTTAGATGAGGCTATAATATAAAAAAGCTAACAAATATAATTTGCAAATTATACTTGTTAGCTTTTTGTTTTACAGCTTATTTATTTTTTTGACCCTGTTTAGGATGAAATAAATTATAATTGTTTGAATGGGAACCTGCAAGAGGCTTGATAAAACGCGGCTCGCGAAAAGGGCATATATTGCGCGGTCAACTATGGAATAAACGGCTATTGTGTTTATGGTCATGTTGACGATAAATAAATCCAAAATTACCGCGGCCGCTGCCTTTAGCCATGTGATTTTCTTATTATAAAGTATGTTTCCGTGGATTAAGCCTGATATGATCGCGCCAATTCCCATGAGGGGAAGGTATGGACCGGTTTGGTGGAAGATGTAATAAGTAATATCCTGAACAATTCCTAAAAGCCCCCCTATAAATGGGCCGTATAACATTGCGGCAATGGGTAAGGTTATAAAGCCAAAGCCCAATCTTAAGTAGTTTCCAATCTCAACATTAAAAAGCTTAATTATCAAATTTAAGGCTAAAAGCATTGCGCATACTACCAATGCTTTTGTGTTTTTTATATTTTTAATGGAGCTTTTGTGTTTTATAATTGATATAACCAAAAAGAGTATGAGGAAAAACAGCGTAATTAAAAGGCCGTAGTTTACTAAAACCTCCAATGGTTTTTCGATTGAAGCAAAAAAATTGGTAAACGCGTTTTTAAGGTTGTTGAATAAGTTTTCAATTATGGACAATAAAAAAACCTCCTTTTCCTTGTTTGCGTATATTAAAAAAGTCCGCTATTTAGGAATTAGAGGGAAATAAAAATTCACTCTATATTTACTTTTTAATAGCGGGATGTGGTGAATGCACCGCGCCCTAAACCGGACTTCGTCCGCACGAAAGCTCCCCGTCCGTGCGGCACTTAACGCGCAATCACCTTCTTAAGTGATTATAGCATTTATATTTTTTTTATGCAAGAATATTTTTGCAAGTTAAATATTTTTTTAAAATTTACCCATAATAAATACCATGATGAAAAGGTTTGCTATATACGGGTTTTTAGGTTCAAATATGGAGTTAATTTTCACAGGGCTTTCCTCCCTGCTTAAAGGGGAATTTAATTTGAAGGGAAGCGTGTCGCTGTGGATGTTTTTTGTCTATGGTCTTGCGGTGGTGTATCTGGAGCCGCTTTATCATAGAATAAAAGATTTCCCCCTTCTTTTTAGGGGGATATGCTACTGCCTTATGATTTATTTTATTGAATTAAATCTGGGGCTTTTTTTTATAAATGTACTAAACATTAAGCCTTGGTATTATGAGCACGGGTTATATTTTTTAAATGTCATAAGGCTTGATTATGCGCCCATTTGGGCAGTTGTGGGCATTTTATTTGAGTTTGTTTATAAAACCTTAATTAAGTTAAATATTGGGCAGGGAAAAAACGCGTAAAAGTTATTTTACGCGTTTTTGTTTTCTTCTTTGCTGCTGATTTTTGCCCATGAGTCTTTTAATGAAACCGTGCGGTTAAAGATTAGTTTGTCTTCCGTTGAGTCCTTGTCCAGGCAGAAATACCCAAGCCGCAAGAACTGGAAGGATTCGCCAAGCTTTGCGTCTTTTAAGTAGGGCTCAAGCTTGCAGTTATTTAATACAACCAATGAATCCTTGTTGATATAATCCAATAAATTCTTGCCGTCGCTTTCGTCTGACGGGTTTGGCACGGTAAATAACCTGTCGTAAAGGTTTACTTGGGCGTCTATTGCGTGTTTTGCGCTTACCCAGTGAAGGGTGCCTTTGATTTTCCTTCCGTCAGGAGCGTTGCCGCCTTTGGATTGGGAGTCATAGGTGCAGCGGATAATTGTTACTTTTCCGTTTTCGTCGGTTTCATAAGATGTGCATTTGATAATGTAGGCGCCTTTTAGCCTAACTTCCGCCCCCGGGGATAGCCTGAAATATTTTTTGGGCGGGTCTATCATAAAGTCGTCTTCTTCAATGTATATTTCACGAGAAAATGGAACGGGTCTTACTGGTGAGTTTTCAAGCTCGGGGTTTACTTCAATAAACACTTCTTCCGTTTGGTCTTCGGGATAGTTTTCGATGATGACTTTTACGGGCTTTAGCACTGCCATGGCGCGGGTGGCCTTTTTGTTTAAATCCGCCCTTACACAGTGTTCTAAAAGCGCAAAGTCAACAACGCTGTTTGCTTTTGAAACCCCGATTCTTTCACAGAAATCCCGTATTGCTTCAGGGGTGTAGCCCCTTCTTCTCATGCCTGAAATGGTGGACATTCTCGGGTCGTCCCATCCTGAGACGATTTTTTCGTTAACTAATCTTAAGCATTTTCTTTTGCTGGTTAAAGTGTAGTTTAAATTAAGTCTTGCAAACTCAATCTGCCTGCTTGGTTTTGGAAATTCCAAAGCTTCCAAAACCCAGTTATAAAGGGGCCTGTGGTCTTCAAATTCCAATGAGCACAAGGAATGGGTAACCCCTTCTAAAGTATCGGAAATGGGGTGGGCAAAGTCGTACATGGGATATACGCACCATTTGTCCCCGGTCCTGTGATGGCGGGCATGAAGTATCCTGTATATTACAGGGTCGCGCATATTTAGGTTGGGGGACGCCATGTCGATTTTTGCCCTGAGCACCATTTTGCCGTTTTCAAATTCGCCGTTGGTCATTCTCATAAAAAGGTCCAAGCTTTCTTCAACGGGCCTGTTTCTGTATGGGCTTTCTTTGCCGGGCTCGGTAAGGGTTCCCCTGTATTCCCTGATTTCATCAGCGCTTAATTCGTCAACATACGCAAGTCCCTTTTTGATTAGTTTTATTGCGCATTCGTGGATTTGGTCAAAATAATCCGAAGCGTAAAGGACTTTTCCCCATTTAAAGCCCAGCCATTTTATGTCTTCCATGATTGCTTCCACGTATTCCTCGTCTTCTTTTGTGGGGTTTGTGTCGTCAAGGCGCAAGTTGCATACGCCGCCGAACTTTTCCGCCGCCCCGAAGTCTATGCATATGGCTTTCGCATGCCCTATATGCAAATACCCGTTTGGTTCGGGCGGGAAACGGGTTTGGACTTTGTCATAAACGCCATTTCTTAAATCCTCTTCTATTGCCTCGTATATGAAATTTGATTCCATGCTAACTTTCCTTTCGTTTTTAACTTATAGTTTATTTATTGCGTCAAGCAGCCTTTTTGTAACTTTTTCTTTTCCCAAAATCATTAGTATTTCGTATAGGTCGGGGGTGTTCCTTCTGCCTGTTGCGGCCACCCTGATTACGGTGGAAACGTCCCCCACATGGCCTTTATATAAACCTGGGTTTTTCTTATACTCCTTCGGCATTGCCGCAAAGCCTAACGGTGGGCACATTTGCCTTATTCTTTCAAACCAAGTTTCTTTGTCGTCATTTTCATTGAAGATGTCTTTGTAGGTGTTAAGGATATTTATAATATCCTCTTTATTAATATTTTCCGGGAAATCCAGTTTGCCGTCCCAGATTTCGTCGTAGAAATAGCTGATGTAGTCTTTTACGTCGGATAATTTTGCGATATCCTTTCTTGGCTTTTCGATTTCCCTTTCAATATTTAAAATCCTTTTAGCGTATTGCGGGTCTTTTTCAAGCAGGGATAAAAATTCCTTATCATATTCTTTTGCCCATGATGTGAGCATGTTATATAAGGTTTCGCAATTTAGTTTTGAAATGTAGTTTTTGCTAATATCCGTAAGTTTTACTAAATCAAACAGCGCCCCGCTTGGGCTCATTTTTGAAAGCTCAAAGGGGAATTCGTTTATATCGGCGGTTGGATTTTGCGCTCTCCAATCTTCAAAGTTGGAATTTGCTAATGTCATTAAGTATTCTATTACGGCTTCTTTCGGGTAGCCCATTTCATGGTAGTATGAAACGGCAGCTTCGGGGTCTTTGCGTTTGCTTAATTTCCGCTTTCCGCCGTTGTCTTGTTTCATAATGGGGGAAATATGGGCATACCTTGGCATGGTAAAGCCTAGGACTTTAAAGAGTTCATAGTGGATTGGATAGGATGAAATCCACTCGTCGCCCCTGATTACGTCGGTTGTCCCCATCAGGTGGTCGTCCACCGCGTGGGCAAAGTGATATGTCGGGATACCGTCGCTTTTTAGGAGCACTATGTCCAAATTATTCTCTGGCATTGAGATTTCGCCTTTAATTAGGTCGTCAAGCACAATTCTGTTTTCAATATTCCCGCCGGATTTTAGGCGGATAACATAGGGAAGGTTTTTGTTTAACCTTTCTTTTACCGCATCAATGGATAAATCCCTGCATTTTGCAAATTCGCCGTAAATCCCGGGGGTGAGCTTTAACTCTTCCTGCTTAATTCTTATTTCTTCCAGCTCTTCTTCAGTCATAAAGCAAGGATAAGCCAAACCTTTTGCCACCAAATCCTTGGCATAGGTTTTGTAGATTTCCTCGCGCTTTGACTGTAAATACGGGCCGTAGTCCCCGACTTCGGTGTCATTTCCCGTCATGCCTTCCGAAAAAGTTATGCCAAAGTCAGAAAGCCCGTCGATTATTATTTTTACCCCGTTTTCAATTTCACGTTTTTTATCGGTGTCCTCAATCCTTAGATAAAAAACGCCCCCTGATTTTTCAGCCCACACTTTTGAAATCATGGCGGCAAAAAGCCCGCCTATGTGCAAAAATCCTGTGGGGCTGGGCGCGAAGCGGGTAACCCTTGCGCCTTCTGGCAAATTTCTTCTTGGGTATTTCTTTTCTAAATCCTGTGGGGTCAGAGTAATTTCTGGAAATAAAATTTCTGCAAGTTCCTTACTCATCTTTTTATCCTTTCCATTTGTTAGAATGTATTTATTTGTATTATACAAAAAAACATATTTTTTATCAATATTTTACCTTCATTTTTGTAAATTATTATTGTTTATAACTTTTATTTATAACGAAAACGACACCTTGCGGTGCCGTTAATTATTTTTAAAGTAATCTTTAAATTTGTTAATAAAGCTTCTGTGCTGTTTATAATTTTTTTCATTTGACTCCTTGGCAAATTCCATAAGGATTTCTTTTTGCTTTTGCGTGAGGTTGGTTGGTACTTCCACAATTACCTTTACATACTGGTCCCCGCGGCCGTGGCCGTTTAAATAGGGGATACCTTTGTTTTTGAGCCTGAATATGGTTCCCGACTGGGTTCCTTCAGGTATTGTGTATTTAACCCTGCCGTCTAGGGTGGGGACTTCCACCTCAGCGCCTAGCGTGGCTTGTATAAAGGTAATTGGCATTTCATGAATGACAGAGTTTCCTTGTCGTTCAAAAAGGGGATGTTTTTTAATGGAAATGGTTATAAACAAATCCCCGTACGGGCCGCCGTTTTTCCCGGCGTCCCCTTGGCCGCGCACGGATAAGGTGTGGCCCTCGTCAATGCCTGCCGGTATTTCGATTTTTAATTTCTTAGGCTTTCTAACGGTACCTTTTCCAAAGCAGGCGGGGCACGGGTTTGTTATGATTGTGCCTTTGCCGCCGCAGCGGTCGCAAGTCCTGGTTGTGGAAAAGCTTCCTAAAATTGTGTTTTGAACGGTTCTGATTTGGCCTGTTCCTTTGCATAAGGGGCACTGCTCAGGGCTGGTGCCAGCTTTTGCACCGGAACCATGGCAGTCGTCGCAGATTTCGTTTCTGGTGACATTGATTTCCTTGCTTGCGCCAAATGCGGCTTCTTCAAAGGTTATTTCAAGCTGGATATTTATATCGCGGCCTTTTTGGGGCTGGTTTCTCCTGGCCCTGCTTCCTCCAAAACCGCCAAAGAAGGTTTCAAAAATATCACCCATATCAAACCCGAATCCGCCAAAACCGTCGTAGGCGCCGCCCGTGCTGCCCGCGCCGTATGTAGGGTCGACGCCGGCGTGGCCAAACTGGTCGTACCGGGCTTTTTTTTCGGGATTGCTTAAAACTTCATAGGCTTCGCTGATTTCTTTAAATTTCGCTTCTGCGTCAGGATTGTCTTTGTTTAAGTCAGGGTGATATTGCTTGGCAAGTTTACGGTATGCTTTTTTTATCTCCTCATCCGTTGCATTCCTGCTAACTCCAAGAACCTCATAATAATCGCGTTTTGACATTTTCGAAAAAATCCTTTCTTTGAATAAGGGATTGCCTGAAAGCTAACACCAGTATAAATATTTATGTATCTTAGAAGTAAAGGTTACTTCTAAGACAGGCTGCGAGCAATCGCAGCCTTACTTATTATTGTTATTGTCGTCTTTTACTTCTGTGTAGTTAGCGTCGTAAACATTTTCACCATTCGGGCATTGCGCTGTTTGATTGGGTTGGCCCTGCTGCGCGTTTTGCTGGTAAATCTTTGTTGAAACTTCGTAAAACGCCTGTGTTAGCTTTTCAGTGGCTTTTTTGATAGCTTCAACATCGCTTCCTTTTAGCGCTTCTTTAACATTGTCAATTTCGGTCTGGATTTTCTTTTTATCATCTTCGCCGAGTTTATCAGCAAGGTCTTTTAGTGTCTTTTTGGATTGATATACCATTTGGTCCGCGTTGTTTCTGATTTCAACTTCTTCCTTGCGCTTTTTGTCCTGTGCGGCATATTGTTCGGCTTCTTTGATTGCTTTTTGGATTTCTTCTTCGGTTAGGTTTGATGAAGCCGTGATTGTGATTTTTTGTTCTTTTCCGGTGCCTAAATCCTTTGCGGACACGTTAACGATACCGTTAGCGTCAATATCAAATGTAACTTCGATTTGCGGTACCCCGCGGGGCGCCGGGGGGATACCCGATAGGATAAATCTTCCCAAAGTTTTGTTGTCAGCGGCCATTTCACGTTCGCCTTGCAAAACGTGTACTTCAACGCTTGTCTGGTTGTCTGCCGCGGTGGAGAAGATCTGGCTCTTTCTAACAGGAATTGTGGTGTTTCTTTCAATTAGTTTTGTAAATACGCCGCCCATTGTTTCAATACCTAATGAAAGCGGTGTTACGTCCAAAAGCACCATGTCCTTTACTTCACCGGATAGTACCCCTGCCTGGATTGCGGCGCCGATTGCCACGCATTCGTCGGGGTTGATACCCTTGTGGGGCTCTTTTCCGATGAACTTGGTAATTGCTTCCTGAACTGCCGGAATTCTTGTGGAACCGCCAACTAAAATAACCTTGTCGATTTGGGCGGGTGTTAAATTAGCGTCTGCTAATGCCCTCTTTGTGGGTTCCATTGTCTTTTCCACAAGGTCCGCGGTAAGTTCATTGAATTTTGCCCTTGTTAAGGTTATGTCTAAATGTTTCGGGCCGTTGGCGTCAGCTGTGATAAAGGGAAGGTTTATATTTGTGCTTGTAACACCTGATAGTTCAATTTTAGCCTTTTCAGCCGCTTCTTTTAGCCTTTGCATCGCGGTTTTGTCGGTTGAAAGGTCAATTCCTTCAAGCTTTTTAAACTCGCTGATGCAATAGTCAATTATCCTTTGGTCGAAGTCGTCGCCGCCTAGGCGGTTGTTGCCGCTTGTAGCTAATACTTCAAATACGCCGTCGCCGATTTCAAGAATGGATACATCAAATGTACCGCCGCCTAAGTCGTAAACCATGATTTTTTGGTCATGTTCTTTGTCCATGCCGTAAGCTAGCGCTGCGGCAGTGGGTTCGTTTATGATTCTTAAAACTTCCAAGCCTGCTATTCTTCCCGCGTCCTTTGTTGCCTGCCTTTGGGAGTCGGAAAAATACGCAGGCACTGTGATTACCGCCTGTGTCACTGGTTCGCCCAAATAACTTTCGGCGTCCGCCTTTAATTTTTGCAAAATCATTGCGGAAATTTCCGGCGGTGTGTATTCTTTATCATCTATTCTTACTTTATAGTTGTTTCCCATTTCCCTTTTTATTGATATAATGGTTCTTTCAGTGTTTGTAACCGCCTGTCTTTTGGCAACCTGGCCAACCAGCCTTTCGCCGGTTTTAGTAAAAGCCACAACGGAAGGTGTTGTTCTTCCGCCTTCGGCGTT
>JAAYMJ010000161.1 GCA_012521455.1 Clostridiaceae bacterium | reverse complement strand
ATGGTTTTGTTTTTTCAACATAAGAGGCGATTTCTTCCGCAGGTTCCTCCTGTTTTAAAAAAGGATAAAGCAAAAAATTAATCATATAGTTAAGATAGCAAATTATGGGCACGGGATAAATCTCCCCTGTGGTTTCTGCCGAAGAAGTGGCAAAGGCCATCAAAACCCTGCTGAATTTTAAATAGATATCCAAATTGTCAAAAACGCTGGCCCCTGCTGCTTCTATATAAGCATCTTCAATTATGTTTGAAATCAAGCCCATTACCTTTAGTTTTATCTTTGTATTGCAGCGGGCATCATTTTTATCCGGAAATGTGAAATCAGTGTATAAAATATGCAGGCATTCATGAATATTTTGACATCTGGTAATCATGCCCAGCGCATTCCACGGGTCTTGAGAAAAAACATTCGGGAGGCTTAAAAATTCCTCTGCCTTTTTTAAAGCTAAAGTATCACAGAAAAGTTCATGCCTTGCAGGGTCCACCACAATGTTTTTGCCGTCGGTGAAAGCTTTGTTTTCGTTGATGAAAAAAAGCCTTATGTTTTCATTTTCAGTAAATGTCTGAGAAAACATTTCTTCAACATATCTGTAATAATCACATTGAAAAGCCTGCAATATTTTTTTATATTCCCTGTCCATATTGCCGCCCCCGTCAGTTCCATTTATATAACATGATTATCCCGCGGATGGCTTCTTCCAAAGCCCTGTCACATTTTGCAACGGGTATAATTGTTTTTTCCGCAGCTTTTAATGTATCCTTCATATTTGGCAAGCCGTGCCCAGTATTCAAGATTTCGCGGGGAAATTACAATATCAAGGTTTTCCGCTTCAATTTTCTTTTTAATCTTGTGATAAACGCTTAAAATTTTGTCAACCACGTTTTTGCAGCTTGGCACACGGGCGATAAGCATGTGGGATATTGCCTCATCCGATAGTGCGGCTATTTCCAAAACTGCGCCAAACCAGTTAAAGAGCGCTTGGTTTAATTCCTTTGTGCCATAATAGCCAATATTCATTGTGGCGAAAAAACGAAAATTTTTATGCCTTTTCACTATTTCTCCGTTATCCAGCCTGACAAAACCATTGTCATCCAGTAAGGAGTTTAAAAAAGCAAGGTATTGGGGCTTTGCAAAATTGATTTCCTCAAACACCACCGCGCCGCCATCCCTGATGGCTTTGGTAACATAGCTTTCTTAAAAATGATTTTATCTTCCTGCGGGATATATTTTCCCAACACAAACTCATCTAAATTTTCCGTGCAGTTTATAATCTCCATAACCGGAAGGCGAATTTCCTGGCATATTAATTTGCAGGACATGGTTTTTCCAGTTCCGCTTGGGCCGTGGAATAAAACGGACATTATGTCCCCGCATGAAATGGCGTTGCAAAGGCTTTGTAAATACTTGGGGAGCACAAATTCTTGGGGCAGCTTTGGCACAAACATTAACTGCTCATTTGTAAATTCATCTTCGGGGAATGGTATAATATCAAAAGTTTCTGTTTTATTTAGCTGACGTTTATTTTCCTGCACTATTTGATAGCTTAAGGAAAAGGGGATAAATTCATTTAGATCCACAAAGGATAAATCCGTGTATTCCAAATCATATTCGTCCATCTTGTGGTTTTGGTAAAAATCCTCGTGCAAATTTACAAATGTGTCCGCCGCAGGGCTTTGTACAAAATTTTCCATTATGTATCTAAACTCAGGCACATTTTCCGTCTCCCTTGCTAAAAGCACGCAAAAGCAGGGGAGAAGTTTATATAAATGCCCTAGGTTTCTGACATCGGAATCAATCCATTTATCGTGATAGTCATATGCGGCAATTTTTATCTGGTTTTCTTTTAAAAGGGCGCGGTATTTATAAATGCGCTTTTCTACCACTTCGTGTTCCCGGAAGTCCTCATGGATTGTAACTTCAAAATAATATGTGCTTCTGTCATCGCAAAGATAGTAATCCCCAATAATATTACCATTTGCGATTCTGCTTAATATTGAGGCAAAAAGGATAATAGCTTCACCTATGGGCTGACACAGGGAAGTTTTCCCATTATATGACTGGTTATTGGGGTGGACATAGTATTGTGTTGCGTCGGACAAATGTTTGAAGCCAAACCCTTTGTAAATTTCATCTGAATTTTCCCGCTCCACTTTATAAGACAGTTTAAAAATATTCATAGCCCGTCCTCCAAAATTTTTATAAATATTTATATATAAATTTTAAACCTGATGGTTAATATTTGCAATAATGTATTAT
>JAAYMJ010000160.1 GCA_012521455.1 Clostridiaceae bacterium | reverse complement strand
TGTTTGTGCAAAGCCCCATGAGCCATTGGGATACGCCCATGATTAAAATTACCGCAATAAATCGAAAAAGCACAAATTTTAAACTTTCAAAATCCACATTCCCTGCCGATACAATCAAATCAACACCGTCGCCAATGATTATGGGGGTGTAAAGATTTGCGGCCGCAAAAATCACGGAAAAGAGGAAGGAAAGGATAAGATATGCCCTGTATGGTTTTGCGTACTCTAAAAGCCGCGTTAAGGTGCCCTTGTTTTTAAGCATTCCCAAGCACCCCTTCCCCAAGCTGGAGTTTTGCTATTTCCTGATACTCAGCGCAATTTTTTAAAAGTTCCTCATGCCGCCCCGCACCTACCAGTTTCCCGTCGTCTAGCACCAAAATTTTATCAGCGTTTTTAACGGTTGCGCACCTTTGGGAAACTATGATTATGGTTTTATCCTTTAATTCTTTGAGCGCTTTGCGCAGTTTTGCGTCGGTTTGGTAATCCAGCGCTGATGAGGCGTCGTCCAAAATTATGATTTCAGGGTTTCCTACAAGCGCCCGCGCGATGGTGAGCCGCTGCCTTTGCCCCCCTGAAAGGTTTTTGCCGCCTTGCAAGACCATAAAGTCAAGGCCCTCTTCCTTTGAGTCCACAAATTCCGCCAACTGGGCAATTTCCAAAGCTTTTAGGATTTCTTCATCGGAAACATAATCTTTTCCGAACTTCACGTTTTCCCGTATGGTGCCGCTAAATACGCTTGCCTTCTGCGGCACAAGGGATATTTTTTCCCGAAGCTGGGAAAATGAGAATTTCTTTATGTCAACCCCGTCAATCAGGATTTCGCCCGAATTTGCGTCATAAAAGCGGCAGATTAAATTAACAAGGGTACTTTTCCCCGAACCCGTACCGCCGATTATGCCTATGGTTTCGTTTTTGTTTATGGAAAAACTGATACCGGATAGCGCCTCTTCCGCGGTGTCGGAGTAGGAAAAGGAAACATTTTTAAACTCTATTTTAACACCGTCATCTTTTATGGCAACCCCTTCACCGTTTTTCATGGAGGGGGCAATTTCAAAGACCTCGTTTATCCTGATACTGGAACTCTGCGCCCTTGTTATGGCGATAATAAGCTGGGAAAGCGCCAGGAGGGCAAGAATAATCTGGGTTGCGTAATTTATAAGGGCAATTAATTCCCCCTGCGTGATTGTGCCAATATTTACGCTAAAAGCGCCAAAATAAAGGATTAGGACTATGCCTAAATTTAAAATTAAATAGGTGGCAGGGTTAAGCAGGCTTGAAATCCTTCCCACATAGGTTTGGGTTTAAGCAAAGACCCGGACATATCCTCAAAATTTTTTATTTCGTCATCTTCCATGTAAAAGGCGCGGATAACCCTTGCGCCAATTAAATTATCCCTTGTGATTTGGGTTATTTTGTCAAGTTTTTCCTGCGCCCGCTTATAGTGGGGCACGCTTTTTGACATGATAAAATAAATTATCCCCGACATTAAAATTGTGACCGCCACAAAAATTAAGGTGAGTTTAAAATTGATAAAAAAGGACATTAAAACCGCGCCTATTACAATAAAGGGCGAGCGGAGAAGAAGGCGCAAAATCAGATTCACGCCGTTTTGCACCTGGTTTACGTCGCCCGTAAGCCGCACAACAAGGCTTGAAGTCCCGATTTTGTCAAGTTCGGTATATGAAAAGGAATTTATATGCTTATATAAATCCCGCCTTAAAGCCGCGGAAAAGCCCAAAGCCGCTTTCGCCGCGAAATACTGGGCGGCAATTGAGCATATAAAGCCCAAAACCCCCAAAAAGACCAAAATCCCGCACATTTTTAAAATATAAGCCTTGTCGGAGTTTTTAATCCCCACGTCAATTATTTTTGCCATAACCAGTGGCACAATTAGCTCAAAAATTGCCTCAAGCAGCTTAAAAAGCGGCCCGATTATGCTTTCTTTAATATATCCTTTTAAGTATTTTACAAGCTTTAGCATTTTTAGTCCCCTTTTTAGCTAAACAGCAGTTTTGCAAAATATATTGCCAAAATGGATAAAACAACGCTCGATATGATGTAGATAAGCGATAGTGTAATTTTATATTCATCAATCAGGTTTACAATTTCCAATGAAAAAGTTGAAAAAGTGGTAAAGCCCCCGCAAACCCCCACTTTTAAAAAAAGAGACAATTCACCGGGTATGTTTAGGTGTTTTAAAGATAAAAAAGAAATCACCCCGATAAGAAATGAGCCTAAAACATTAATAAATAAGGTTTTTACGGGAAAAGGGGTGTTTATGGGAAGAAGCCCTATTAAATACCTTAAAACCGCGC
>JAAYMJ010000159.1 GCA_012521455.1 Clostridiaceae bacterium | reverse complement strand
AGCAATATTTCTGCCAAAGAAGCCGCGGAAATAATATTTAAGCACATTATATATAAATCATAATTAGTATATTAATGCATACTTTTTATAATATGAGACTATATAGTGTTTCATTTATTACATAACAAATTGTTCAGTCTATTTGCAACAGTACAGTAACCATAAAAATCTTTGTTTTCCATATAGCCGTGAAATTCTCATACTAAAACCAAACTGCTGTCAACAAAATTTTGAATGTCTAAAAAACCGCCGATTGCTTCGCTTACCCTGATATTTTTTTATTGTTTGATACAATAAATGCGCACAATATTAGTGTTGCCAAAATAACTACCGCCGACGTACAGATAACTATAAATTTTTCTTCATTTATTAAGCCAGCCTTATTATACAGTAGAATTTGACGGTTTAAAGGAATACTATTTATACTACTATGATAATGCCGAAAAAGCGTACAAAGCGTTAAAAGAAGCGGACGCTGCGGAGTTGGCGGAAAGTTTTAAAGAAACATTCTCCTACTTTTCTGACGGTAAAATTATAAAAAAAAACAGCTTTATGATTATTTTAATAAAAACCCTGATTATCAAAATTACTTTGAAGATTTTGAAGATAATATTGGCCACAATTATTATCTCGATAACCAGCTTTTAAATTATATTGTAAAAAACATTGATAAATTAATTTGACAATACTGCAAAAATTAAAAAAGCTATTGGAAAAATCCAATAGCTTTTTATTTTATGAATGTTTTTTCACAAATTCCCCTATGCGCTTTAGGGCTTCTTCAATATTTTTAATAGAATAAGCGTATGAACATCTCACAAAGCCTTCCCCTGACTCACCGAAAGCCGTTCCCGGCACCACCGCCACTTTTTGTTCTTCCAAAAGCCTTTGGGCGAATTCCTCGCTGGTCATTTTGGTCTTTTGGATGTTTGGAAAAACGTAAAAAGCGCCTTTTGGTTCAAAGCAGGAAAGCCCCATATTCCTAAACCCGTTTACCATAACCCGCCTTCGGTAGTTATACTCCCTCACCATGTTTGAAACTTCCTCGTCACAGCTTCTTAAAGCCTCAATTGCCGCGTACTGGCTCGTGGTAGGGGTGCACATTATGGCATACTGGTGGATTTTTGTCATCTCTTTTATGATTTCCTCCGGGCCGCAGGCATAGCCCAAGCGCCAGCCCGTCATGGCAAAGGCTTTGGAAAATCCGTTTACCAAAATGGTCCTTTCCTTCATTCCATCAATTTCGGCAAAAGACGTGTGCTTTACCCCGTAAGTAAGCTCGGAATAAATTTCGTCGGAGAGCACCAAAATATTTGTCCCCCGCAAAACATCCGCGATTTCTTCCAAATCGCGCCTTTGCATAATAGCCCCTGTCGGGTTATTTGGGTAGGGCAAAATCAAAAGCTTGGTTTTAGGGGTAATATGGCTTAAGAGTTCTTCTTTTGTCAGCCTGAACTCATTTTCTTCTTTTGTTTTGATCGTAACAGGTGCCCCGCCTGCCAAAATGGTGCAGGGTTTATAGCACACAAAGGAAGGCTCGGGGATTAACACCTCATCCCCAGGACAAACCAGGGCCCTGATTACCAAATCAATGGCCTCGCTTCCGCCAACCGTGACCAAAACCTCACTAGCCGCGTTGTATAAAAGGTTATATTTGCGCTTTAAATACCTTGATATTTCCTCCCTCAATTCCAAAATCCCTGAATTTGAGGTGTAATAAGTTTGCCCTTTTTCCAAAGAATAAATGCCCGCTTCCCTGATTGCCCACGGGGTCACAAAGTCAGGCTCTCCAACACCCAAAGAAATTGCGTCATTCATATTTGCCAAAAGGTCAAAAAATTTTCTAATGCCTGACGGCGCCAAATCTTTAACCGTTTTATTTATTAAACTGCCGTAATCCATCATAGCCTTATCATCTCACGGGTGTCCTTTTCAGTTTCGTCGAAAATTACACCCTCCTCCTTGTAAGTTTTAAGCATAAAGTGGGTCGCGGTGGAAATCACCGACTCCATGGGCGCAAGTTTTTCCGCCACGAAAAGCGCCACTTCTTTCATGGATTTTCCCTGCACAATCACGCACAAATCATAAGAGCCGCTCATTAAATACAAATTCTTTACTTGAGGATATTTATAAATCCTGCTTGCCACTTTATCAAAACCCTCGCCCCGTGCGGGGGTTATTTTTAGCTCAATTATGGCATTGACCATTTCCTTGCTGGTCTTTTCCCAATTTATCAATGTTTTATAGCCTAAAATAATTTTTTTCTCCTCAAGCCTTTTTATTGTCTCAACCACTTCTTCTTCAGAAATATCCAGCATTTCGGCAATCCGGGCGGCAGTAGTTCTCGAATCCCTCTCCAAAATTTCCAAAATTTCATTCTCCATTTGTATTGCCCCCATTTCTTTTTAATATTTTTCGTAAAAATAAAAAATTAAGAATAATTTTTTTTAAAAGTGTCATTTTTTTGATAAAATCAATAAATATTATACATGAAAAAAATCAAAAAAACCACTGTTTGCAAAAATATTTTTAAAATATATTTTGTGTTGATAAATTATGAAAGATGGAATATAATTAATAATATACTTTAACTGGTGAAGTTAAAATTTGGATATTAAAATAAATTACCCAAAAAGGAGTATGGATTATGTGCGGAATAGTTGGCTATGTTGGAGAAAAAGACGCAGCAAAAGTCCTATTGGAAGGGCTTACACGCTTGGAGTACAGAGGATACGACTCAGCAGGGATTGCAGTTTACCATAACTCAAAAATAAATGTTGTAAAGGCAAAAGGAAGGCTAAAGACCTTGTCCGAATTAATAGACGGCGGGGAAAAACTGCCGGGCAAAATGGGTATAGGCCACACAAGATGGGCAACCCACGGGGAACCTTCGGATATAAACTCCCACCCCCATTTGTCAAATGACGGCCGTCTTGCGGTTGTACATAACGGTATAATCGAAAACTACCTAAAGCTAAAGGAAAACTTAATTGATAAGGGCTACAAATTTGTGTCCGAAACGGATACGGAAGTTATTGCCCATTTAGTGGATTACTACTACAAAGGCGATATGCTTGAAGCCATCACAAAGGTAATCCACAGGGTGGAAGGCTCATACGCCCTTGGGATAATTTGCGAAGACTACCCCGACACCTTTTTTGCGGTGAGAAAGGACTCCCCCCTTATTGTGGGCGTCGGAAAGGGCGAAAATTTCGTTGCCTCCGATATCCCCGCGATTTTACCTTTTACAAGGGATGTATATCTTTTAAATGACAACGAAATTGTGGTGTGCAAAAAGGAAAGCGTAGAAATTTACGACGTTGACGGGGAAAGAATTAATAAAGAAATCATGCATGTTGAATGGGACGTGTCCGCCGCTGAAAAAGGCGGGTATGAGCATTTCATGATTAAAGAAATCATGGAACAGCCAAAGGCAATCCTTGACACCATCAGGCCCAGAATCCGTGACGGCAAAATCGTTTTAGACGATATAAAACTAACTGAAGAAGATATCAAAAATATCAATAAAATCTGCATTGTAGCCTGCGGTTCGGCGTATCACGTGGGGGTTGTTGGAAAATATGTCATTGAAAAAATGACCCGTATCCCCGTTGAAGTTGATATCGCCAGCGAATTCAGGTACCGCGCTCCAATTGTAAATGACAAAACCTTTGTCATCATCATAAGCCAGTCGGGGGAAACCGCCGACACATT
>JAAYMJ010000158.1 GCA_012521455.1 Clostridiaceae bacterium | reverse complement strand
ATTTTTGATTGTGCCACAGACTATCCCGAAAACGCCTTTAAATTCAGATATACCGTCAAATGTGACATTTTTTATAGTTTTGTTGTTCCCGTCAAAGGTACCCGCAAATTTCGAGCTGTCATTTATCCCAATGGGGGTCCAAATGTAGTCCGTCAAATCTATGTCATTTTCAAGTCTTATGAATTTGCCTGAAAAATCAACTGCCTGGGTATATCCGGTAGCTGTGCCGTTTACTAAATTCATAAGGCCTTTAAAATCGTATTTGTCGCGGATTAAATACGGGAATTCTTTGCTTTCACCCCTATATTCGCCGGGGTTTTCAAACCATGAAATATCGTAATAGGATTTATCAAAAAATACGCAAACTATATTGATTTCCTCATCCCCAACAGTAAATTCATAAACTTCGTCAAAGGATAAAATGTTTCCGGCCTCGTCAGTCCATGCGTAAAATTCACAGCCCGGATTAGGTGTTGCGGATAGAACAATTTTTTCCCCTTTTTTTGCTATGTTTGTGAATAAGTTGCCTTCGAGTATATTAAAAAAGCCGTAAAAACCATTGAGCCTGATATTAACAATTTGAGCGTCATAAACTGAAACATTCTTTAAATATGCCCTGTCCTCATATTGTGAATTTGATGAATTCTTCGCATATTCCCATCTTACTTTATGCTCACCTTTAGGGATTTCAATGGTAAAATTTACCCAGTTAATAGCGCCTGAAATCTGGCCTTTATCTGTATCATCCAAATAAAATTTAAATATGTCTTTTAAGTTTTCGCTTGATACCTTCCAGCTAAAAGTAAAACCTTCGGGCCTGTCAGGGTGGTTTCAATATAGGATACAGAATTGTCAACGCCCTCGTTTGAGGAATATACATACCCGTTTGTTTTGTCAACTTTAAACGGATAGCCGTTTCCTGTTTTGTAGTTTAGATTTCCCCCCAAAACTTCATCCAATGTGCCCTCGGTAAAGTAAGCCAAAATGGTAGTATGCCCATTTACAGCAAAATATCTTTCAATGCTTGGGGAATTATCCCACCATTTTAGGAAGCTGTAATCCTCATTAGGCAAAGCGCGGATAAAGATTTCACTTCCTTTAAAAATCTGAAGCCCGGGAAGTTCCGGGTCCGCGTCTTGTGCCGTAATTTCAATTTGACCGTTTTCCGTGTTTTCCATGGAAATTGTGCATAAATGGTCAACATAAATATCCGTATCATCTAAAATTGTAACGGAATTGCACAAAACGCTTGAGGTAGAAGTGTCATTTATTGAAATTTTAAAGTGGGTATCGGACACAGTGGGCTCAAATGTTAAAACTGTACCGTACTCTAACTGGATTCCGTCCTTTAAACTGTCCAAATCAGAAATATCTTCAAGAATGGTATAATCGCTGCCAACAATATTTACCGTATAGTATGTAGCTTCATAATGATACCCACCGCTCACGCTGTCATCATACCAAGATGTGTCCGCGGGGCTATCCCAAACACTAACAGGTGATGATGCCATAACGGCTGGCAACTGCAACATGATTACGCAAAAACAACAAATACGGACAAAATTCTCCTATTCTCCATACACTTGTCGCGGCAAAAAAGCCGCTTTGCCTCCTTTTTACAAAAATTAGAAAAAATTAACAATGATGAGAATAATAAAACAGACCAAAAAACAAAGTGTTTGGGTAATAGCCTTAAAGAAAATAAAGCAAAATCATGATGTTAAAAATTTGGAGGAACATAATAATATGTATAATTATATCTTTAATTAGCCAAAAAATCAATAAAATTTTGGATTTTGCCCCAAAATAGGGAAAAGTTTATTTTTGGCTTTTATAAATAAACAAAAAAAGCGCCGGGAAAATTGGCGCTTTGAGCGTGTTTGCCGGAATGCACAAAAACCCGGGATTTAGGGCTTTGGTTTGAAAAATGCTTTTATACCCGTCCCGCAAGCCCATGCAAAATTTTCGGGGCACTTGTTACCGCGGGGCTTTTCGAAAGCGACTTTGCCATTGATTTTTCAAAGCATTCAAATGTGCAATTTATCTGCAATTTAAATGCGCCGCATAAAGCGGCGCGTTGTATATAGCAAGGAGTTTAATATTAGATTATAAAACCATAAGCCTGAGATTACTGTTTTATTTCTAAATTTTTCCCGTCGCTTGAGGCTATGATTTCCCCGTCTTTTGTCTGGTATATTTTGCTTTTATATTTTCTTAAAACCGCCAAAGTCTTATCATCCGCCGGGTTTTTATCGCTGTCGCAAATCACGCTGTATTTAGGCAAAATGCTCTTTATTAAATTTTCCGTTTCATTGTTAAAACGCCCGTGATGGGGAACTTTCAAAAAATCATACTTGTTATTTCCAAATTCATCCAAAATTTCCCTTATCCTTTCTTCTTCCGCGTCACCGGCAAATAGGAAACTGTTATTGCCATGGACAATGGAGATTGCCAGGGAAAAGTCATTGTCCCCTTCTTTGTAGACCTTTTTTTGCGGGGGGAAGATGGTAAAGGAAACATCATCCAATGAAATTTCCAATGTATCATCAATCGCCTGCGGGGTTATGTTTTTATCCATGCATGCTGTCATAAAATTTTTATATTCTTTATTTGAGCCAATATAGTTTGGGACAATGATATTTTTTACCTCAATATTTTCAATAACTTCCTTTGCGCCCCCCACATGGTCCTTGTCAAAATGGGTTATAAAAAGATAGTCCACTGAATTTATCCCTTTATCTATTAAATGCTCTATAACTTCATCCCCGTCATCCTTTTCGCCGCAGTCAATGAGTGCGGCGTGGTTTTTAGTTTTTAAAACAATAGCGTCCGCTTGCCCGTTTTTTAAAATGGTAAAGCTGAATATGTTTTTGCTCAAATCCAGGCTTTCATCTATTTTTTTATTCCCGCCTGCCTGGCATGAGCAAAGCATTAAACCTAAAAGAAGCACAATTAATTTTTTCATTTAAAAACCCCCAATAATAAATAATACAAGGGATTAACTACATATAATTATACAATTTTATCAGCAAAAAATCAAAAAGATAATTTTAAAACGGGCATTTCCCTTACTTTTTTATACTATAAACAAAAAAGCGGCAATACAAATGTATCGCCGCATTTTTTATCGTATCACTTGTTTTTACTCTGTATCTTTT
>JAAYMJ010000157.1 GCA_012521455.1 Clostridiaceae bacterium | reverse complement strand
GCCCTCTGGTCAAACGCCAGGATATTCGCGTCTGAATACTTACCCGGCCAGTTTGACCAGAGGGCCGACAGCGCCGCGGAGTGCGTTGCGTTAATTTCAGCGAAAGAGCGGCCCATTGTAAAAGTCGCGAAGGTATATGTCCTATACGGCGAAATTTCCGACGAGGAGTTTTCAAGGATAAAAAACTACCTCATAAACCCCATTGAGTCCCGCGAGGCAAAATTGGACATGCCAAAAACCTTGGAAGATGAGCTAAAGGAACCTGAGGACGTAAAAGTCATAGACGGCTTTATAGGTTTTAACAAGGATGAACTATCGGACTTGCATAAATCCCTCGGCCTTGCCATGGGTATGGATGACCTTGAGTTTTTGCAGGGGTACTTTAAAGATGAGGAACAGCGGGACCCGACAATTACCGAAATCAAGGTTTTAGACACATACTGGTCGGACCATTGCAGGCACACAACCTTTTTAACCATTCTTGACGAAGTGGAGTTTGAAGAAGGGTATTACACCAAAAAGATTAAGGAAGTTTTTGAGGAGTACAAAAGGAACAAGGATAAAATATCCCAAAACAAGCCCATTTGCCTCATGGATATAGCGACAATTGCCGCAAAGGAGCTAAAAAAAGAAGGCTTTATCCCTGACCTTGACGAATCGGAAGAAATAAACGCCTGCAGCATAAACATAGAAGTGGACATTGACGGCAAAAAAGAAGACTACCTGCTCATGTTCAAAAACGAAACCCACAACCACCCGACGGAAATCGAGCCTTTTGGGGGCGCTGCCACATGTTTGGGCGGCGCAATCCGCGACCCTTTGTCTGGAAGAAGCTATGTATATCAGGCAATGAGGGTAACTGGCTCAGGGGACCCCAGGAAAAAGGTGTCTGAAACCTTGCCGGGAAAGCTTCCCCAAAAGAAAATCACCCAAACCGCCGCCGCGGGCTATTCCTCTTACGGAAACCAGGTCGGGCTGGCAACGGGTCTGGTGCATGAAATATATGACGAAGGCTATGTGGCAAAAAGGCTTGAAATCGGCGCGGTTATAGGCGCCTGCCCGAAAGAAAACGTAATAAGAAAAACCCCCTCCCCGGGGGATGTTGTGATACTAATCGGCGGAAGAACAGGCAGGGACGGTATCGGGGGCGCGACAGGCTCTTCAAAAGCCCACACCGACACCTCCCTTGAAACCTGCGGCGCCGAAGTGCAAAAGGGGAACCCCCCCATTGAGCGCAAAATACAGCGGCTTTTCAGAAACAAAAACGTGACAAGGCTGATTAAAAAGTGCAACGATTTTGGCGCGGGGGGCGTAAGCGTAGCAATTGGGGAACTTGCCGACGGGCTAAAAATAAACCTTGACACAATCCCCAAAAAATATGAAGGTTTAGACGGAACGGAACTTGCCATCTCCGAAAGCCAGGAAAGAATGGCAGTGGTTGTGGATAAGCTAGACGCGGACAAGTTCTTAAAATACGTAAATGAAGAAAACCTTGAAGGCACCATTGTGGCAGAGGTCACAAAAGAACCCCGCCTGGTTATGACATGGCGCGGCAAAACCATTGTGGACATTTCCCGAGTATTTTTAAACTCAAACGGCGCGAAAAAACATGCCAAGGCAAAAGTCTGTGAGCCTAAAGAAATAATAAAAAGGGATATCCCATCGGGCAATATAAAGGAAAAGTTCATCGAAAACTTAAAAGACCTGAACGTGGCAAGCCAGCAGGGGTTATCCGAAAGGTTTGACTCATCCATCGGCGCGAATACGGTGCTTATGCCCTTTGGTGGCAAAAACCAGCTCACCCCCATTGAGGCCATGGCGGCCAAAATCCCCGTGCTTGGGGGCGAAACCAGCACCGCAAGCCTTATGAGTTTTGGCTTTAATGTGAATATATCCAAAAACAGCCCCTTCCACGGCGCGGTGTACGCCATAGTTGAGTCCGTCTCAAAAATCGTGGCATCAGGCGGGGACTATAAAAAAGTAAGACTAACCCTTCAGGAATACTTTGAAAGACTCAAAAACGAGCCCTCCCGCTGGGGAAAACCGCTTTCTGCCCTGCTTGGGGCGTACTATGCCCAAAAGGCGCTAAAAATCCCCGCAATCGGCGGCAAGGACAGCATGTCGGGCTCCTTCAACGACCTTGACGTGCCCCCGACTTTGGTTTCCTTCGCCGTGGCGGTGGAAGACGCAAAATTCATCATATCCCCGGAATTTAAAAAGGCAGGCTCAAACATTGTATATATCCCCGTCATCAAAGACGAATACGATTTACCCGACTTTGAAAAGCTTGAAAAAATTTACAGCGCAATTCACAAAGGCATAAAGGAAGGCAAAGTCCTTTCCGCCTCCACCGTAAAAGAAGGCGGGATTGCGGCGGCAATTGCCAAAATGTCTTTCGGAAACTTTATCGGGGCGAAAATCAGCCACGACGACCTGTTTACCCCCAATATCGGCAGCTTCGTATTAGAAGCAGAAGACACCGGCTTTTTAGATGATATAACTTATAAAATTTTGGGGAAAACTTGGGATAGGGCGGAAATTGAGCTAAACGGCGAAACCATAGCCTTAAACGAAGCGCTGTCCGCCTATGAAGAACCCCTTTCAAAGGTGTTCCCCATAAAACTTCCGTATAAGGAAGAAGTGCCAAAAATCTCATATGAGGCTAAAAACATATTAATATCAACACAAAAGCATGCCCGCCCGAGGGTATTCATGCCTGTATTCCCAGGCACCAACTGCGAATACGACACCGAGAGGGCATTCATAAAAGCGGGGGCGGAAGTGGATACCTTCGTGATTAAAAACCTAACCCCCAAAGACATAGACCAAACCCTAAAAGAAATGGCAAAGCGTATCCGCCAAAGCCAGATAATTATGTTCCCAGGGGGTTTCAGCGGCGGGGACGAGCCCGACGGCTCAGGCAAGTTCATTGTTGCCACCTTCCAAAACCCAGTTGTGAAAGAGGCGGTAAATGATTTGCTAAAAGTGCGCGACGGGTTAATTTTGGGGATTTGCAACGGTTTTCAGGCGCTAATTAAGCTGGGCCTTGTACCCTACGGGGAAATCAGGCCACTCTCCCCCACATCCCCAACCTTAACCTTCAACACCATAGGCCGCCACATTTCACGGATATGCTACACAAGGATTGCCTCAAACAAATCCCCGTGGCTTGCTTCATTCAAGCCGGGGGATGTACACGCAATCCCAATCTCCCACGGCGAAGGAAGGTTTGTGGCAAATGAGGAGTGGCTAAAAACATTAAAAGAAAACGGCCAGATTGCAACCCAGTACTGCAATCCTGACGGTGAATTTGACGAATATTCAAACCCCAACGGCTCCGTTTGGGCAATTGAAGGCATAACCAGCCCCTGCGGCAGGGTTTTGGGCAAAATGGCCCATTCGGAAAGATATGGCGGGTATGTGTCAAAAAATATTTACGGAGATAAAGTTCAAGATATTTTCAAAAATGGTGTGCTATACTTTAAATAACGGGTGGGATTTTTATGATTGAAAAAATCAAGGAAACCGCAGGCTTTTTAATTGAACGCCTGAATACCATACCCTCCACCGCCATAATTTTAGGCTCGGGCCTAAACAATATCGCGGACATGGCAGAAGACGCAGTCATTCTTCCCTACAACACAATCCCCAACTTTCCCACATCCACTGTGGAAGGCCACGAAGGGGCGCTTGTGAGGGGGAAGCTATTTTCAAAAGAAATTATAATACTAAAAGGTCGCGTTCACTGCTATGAAGGCTATTCAATGGGGGAAGTGGCTTTCCCCGTTAAGGTTTTGTCCTATTTAGGCGTAAAAAACCTAATCGTTACAAACGCCGCAGGCGGGATAAACCCGTGTTTTGAAGTGGGGGATGTAATGGCAATAACCGACCACATCAAGCTTTCCCACGACTCCCCCCTTTTTGGCAAAAACATTGACGAAATCGGGGTAAGATTCCCCGACATGACGGAGGCCTATCCCGAGGAACTCATAAATATAGCAGCAAAAGCCGCGGAAAAATTCGGCATTACCCTAAGACGGGGCGTATATGCCTACATGAGCGGCCCAAACTATGAAACAAAGGCTGAAATCAAAGCTTTGTCGATACTTGGGGCCGACGCTGTGGGAATGTCAACGGTCCCCGAAGTGATTGCGGCAGTGCACGGCAACATGAAGGTCTTAGGCCTTTCATGGATATCCAACAAAGCCGCGGGGGTATCGGGTGAAAAGCTATCCCATGAAGACGTACTAAAGGCGTCAAAGAGCATTAGCCACAAACTAACACTGCTTTTAAGCGAGATACTAAACAAAATTTAAAACTGGAGGTATTTATTTTGGATATTAAAGAAAAAGCGTTAAAAATGCACGAAGAATGGAAGGGTAAAATTGAGATAACCAGCCGCGCTCCCGTTGAAAGCAGGGAGGACTTGTCCATCGCCTACACACCGGGCGTTGCCGAGCCGTGTTTGAAAATAAAGGATAACACCGACCTTTCATACACCTATACCAGGCGGGGGAACCTTGTTGCGGTAGTTACCGACGGCACCGCGGTTTTAGGCCTTGGCGACATAGGGCCTGAAGCGGGCATGCCGGTTATGGAAGGAAAATGCGTGCTGTTTAAAACCTTCGGCGACGTTGACGCCTTCCCCTTGTGCATAAAATCAAAGGACGTTGACGAAATAGTAAGGACAATAAAACTTTTGGAAGGCTCCTTTGGCGGCATTAACCTTGAAGACATCTCCGCGCCCCGCTGCTTTGAAATTGAAAGAAAATTAAAGGAAGTGTGCGAAATCCCCATTTTTCACGACGACCAGCACGGCACCGCGGTAGTTACCTTAGCGGCGTTAATTAACGCGTTAAAAATTACAGGAAAGAAAATGAGCGATATTGAAGTAGTGGTAAACGGCTCAGGCGCCGCAGGAATTGCAATTACCAAGCTTTTGATGAAAATGGGGCTTAAAAACGTGATTTTGTGCGACCGTCAGGGGGCAATATATGAAGGCCGCGACAACCTAAACGAAGAAAAAGCCGAAATGGCTAAAATATCAAACCTTCAGAAAAAGAAGGGGACATTAGCGGAAGTTATAAAAGGCGCCGACGTGTTTATCGGCGTATCAGCCCCCGGTGTTTTGACAAAAGAAATGGTAAAGACCATGAACAAAGACGCCATAATCTTTGCCATGGCAAACCCCGTTCCTGAAATCATGCCTGATGAGGCAAAGGAAGCGGGGGCAAGGATAGTGGGCACAGGCAGAAGCGACTTTAAAAACCAGATTAACAATGTACTGGCATTCCCCGGCATTTTCCGCGGGGCGCTGGACGTTCGGGCAAAGGATATAAACGACGAAATGAAAATAGCCGCAGCCTACGCCATCGCCGAAGCGGTTGGGGATAAGCTTTGCGAAGACTTTATAATCCCCGACGCCTTTGACAAAAATGTGGCCAAACTTGTGGCAAAAGCGGTTAGCAAAGCTGCCATTGAAACAAAAGTTGCAAGGGTGTATTAAAATAAATAAAAGCGGGAATTTTTATGAGAAACCTTGAAAAAGCAAGAAAGATTATTCCCTACTACAATTTAATCATCCTGCTTGTGGTGGGAAGCTTTCTCATTTACATGCAAACGGCTTTAACCCAAAGCTACTTTGACAAGGATGTGTCCTCAAAAACGGTTTACACAAGCATAATCTGCGAAACCCTAAAAGCAATAAAAGAGCCTGACATATACCAAAAAAAGCCCAACGGGGACTGCATCCGCCTTATAAACTTTAACCCCGCCCAGGGAATGACCACTGTAAGATTGAATAATGATGGCGGCAAAACCACCGCCTCATATTCATCAATAATTTTTGGCGAAAATTACGTGATAAGCCTTGAGGAAACCAAAAAGAAAGAAATAAAAAGCCGGGACTTCAGCGAAATTTTAAGCCTTATAGAAGAAAAAAACATGGGCAAATTTCCCCAAACCCATGACCCCAACGGGCCTGTTTGGATAATCGAAATGCGCGTAAACAACGAATACGGGTGCATTTTCAGAAATGACCCCTCGGATATCATGGAAATTGCGCAAAAAATGCTTCATGTGGGAAAATATTAGCCGGAGAGGATTGTAATATGACCGACATAGGTAAACGCATTAAGGAATTTAGGATAAAAAACAACCTAACCCAAAAGGAATTGGCGGACAAACTCAATATAAGCGTTTCCGCGCTGTCAAATTACGAAACCGGGTACAATGTGCCCACGGTGTCCCGCCTTGACGAAATAGCAAAGGCCCTCAAAGTCCCCTTATCAGAACTTCTTGGGGATGTAGCGGACACCGTAAAGGATTTTCAGGAAGTCTATGTGGTAAAATACATCAAGGCAGGAATGCCCGAGGTCGCGGTAGATAGCGTTATTGACAAGGTTTTTGTTTCCAAAAGCTATGCCGGGAACAACAATTACGTCGGCCTTTTAGTTTCAGACGACAGCATGAATAACGCCAGAATCCATAAAGGCGACATTGTAATTGTAAAACTGCAAAACTATGCTGAAAACAGGGATATTGTGGTGGTAACTATCGGGGATAACGACGCGGTTGTAAGAAGGTATTACGACGACGGGGCTAAAATCACCTTTATGCCCGATTCCACCAACCCAAAATATAAATCCCAAACCATAGACCCGGCAAAGGACAAATACCGCATAATCGGAAAAGTGGTTCAATCCCTGATTAAATTTGAATAAAAACCCCATGCATTATAAAAGAGAAGCCAAAGGCTTCTCTTTTTTATTTTTCTATGATATTTGCAAGAGCCTTTGCGCTTAACCTTGCGCTGACCAGCGCTTCTTCCAGCGTGTTTGCGCTGGTTCCCACTTCCAAAATCACCGCGTTTTTTGTCACATGCCCGTTAAACCGCTCTTTTCTCAAATTCACCGGCCGGGGAAGGTTTGAGTCAATCTCCAGCATTGCCTTTTGCCATTTTAACGCAAACCCCAGATTGTACTGCCAGTCAGGATGGTTTAACCCCGACTTGTTGGTCCCCACAACAAGCATTACCTGTGCGGCCTTTTCATTGTTGTGGTTAAACACAAGACTTAATTTTTTCCCATCCCTAAGGATTGAGTCGCGGTGGATATCCACCACCACCTTTATGGACGGGTACTT
>JAAYMJ010000156.1 GCA_012521455.1 Clostridiaceae bacterium | reverse complement strand
CACCGTCGCCGTATATTTTTTCGCCGCCTGACAATTTTACTCCTATAACTTTGCCGTCGTCAAACAGCAGTTGTTTTACCTCGCCCTTTATAACCTTTGCATTATTGGAAAAAACATATTTTTTTAGCGCGTCCACCACATCTTTTGCCTTGTCGCTTTCGGGAAAGACCCGCATGCCCCTTTCAACTTTTGTCTTTACCCCTAAATTTTCAAAAAAGCTGATGGTGTCATAATTGGAAAACTGGGAAAACGCGCTGTATAAAAAAGACGGGTTGGTGGGTATGTTTTTAAAAAACTCATCCTTATCACAGGCGCAAGTCAGATTGCACCTGCCTTTGCCTGTGATTTTAAGTTTTTTCCCAAGCTCATCATTTTTTTCAATTAAGATTACATCTTTTCCCAAGCTTGCCGCAGTACCAGCTGCCATCATCCCTGCGGCCCCTGCGCCGACTATTATTTTCAAATTGGGTCAACTCCAAAACAAAAATTATGTACTTTGCTTTTGTGCCACAAAAAAAATCCGCTCACTGTCTTCTTTTGGGGCATTAAAGGACAATTCGTCAAAAACCCCAAGCACTTTTAAATTTGCCATTTCAAGAAGCTCTTTTATTTCATCAACGGTATACGCCCGCTGGCTGTATTCATCATCAATCCGCTCATAGTGACTTCCGTTTTTTACAAAAAAGGTGAGCACAAAGTCGCAGATTTTGCTTTCATCATCGTAAAAATTCTGCCATGTATAAAAAATGTCTTCATCGTCATACACAAAGGTATTATTGCCTAGTATATTTTTAATTTTATACTCGGAATTTATGTCAAAAATGAATAGCCCCATGGGGTCAAGATAGTTATTGACAAGCTTAAAACACCGCGCCAAATTCTCTTTTTCCACCACATGGTTTACGGCGTCCAGGCTTGATACAATAGCCCCCACGGTGCCGTAAAGCTCAAAATCCGTCATGTCCTGGTTTATATATAGTATGTCCAAACCTTCCGACTTGCTTTTCGCTTCATCCAGCATGGAAACCGACAAATCCAGGCCAATCATGTCATACCCCCGCTGGGCCATCAACTTTGTGATTGTCCCAGTCCCGCAGGCCAAATCCAAAACGATTTTGGGATTGACATTGTATTTTTCAAATATTTTTATGTAATAGTCAACAAATTTAGGATAGTCCACATCTTCCATTAATTTGTCATATATTTTTGCAAAGTCGCTATACATTATTTTCCTCCACCAAGCCTTGAAAGGGCCCGCCTGTATCCGCCCGAGCCATAGTTTAGGCAGCGGTTGACACGGGATATTGTCGCAGTGCTTGCACCCGTTTCCTGGGCAATCTGGACATAGTTTTTATTGTCATAAAGCATTTTCGCAACTTCATAGCGCTGCGCCATAGCCTTTATTTCATTTATAGTGCAAAGGTCTTCCAATAAATCAAGCATTTCTTCCCGGCTTTTCATAGCCAAAAAAGCGTCGGCCAATTCCTGCACCTGCTTTTGTGATGTAATCCCGTTCACTACCAATCCACCATCCTTTTTTTACTAACTTAAAAATATAATACTATATTTTTTTAAGTTTGTCTACTGCATACGCCGCCATAAGGTTTTTGGTGCCCACCTCGTCAAAGGCAATCTGCAAGTGGTAATCATTCCCCACCGGGGTAATTTCAAGGATTATCCCTTTTCCAAATTTAGTATGCTCAACATAATCGCCTTTTTTAAAGTTAAATT
>JAAYMJ010000017.1 GCA_012521455.1 Clostridiaceae bacterium | reverse complement strand
GCTGGTTATCGGATTACATGACTTTAAATATAGACCCGAAAACATACGCTGACCGCATGACCATGACCGGGTCAAAAGTTGAAGGCTATGAAATATTAAGTGAAAAAATCCAAAATGTAGTTGTGGGAAAAATTTTAACTAAAGAAAAACACCCAAACGCCGACAGGCTATGGGTTACAACTGTTGATGTAGGAAGTGAAGTTTTGCAAATCGTAACAGGTGCGCAGAACATAAATGTCGGGGATTTAATTCCCGTGGCAAAAGTAGGGGCAAAACTTCCCGGCGGTATTACAATAAAGGCTGGAAAACTCCGCGGGGTAGAGTCCAACGGAATGATGTGCTCCCATGACGAGCTGGGCCTTGATGTTGACGAAATCGAAGGGGCATGCGAGGACGGGATTTTAATCTTCCAAAAAGAATACCCTTTAGGCCTTGACGTAAACGAAATCCTAATGCAAAACGACACAGTTGTGGAATTTGAAATTACCTCAAACCGCCCCGATTGTTTTTCCATAATCGGGCTTGCGCGGGAAAGCGCTTGTTCATTCAATGTACCCTTTAATTTAAAAACCCCGCAAGTAAAAGAAACAGATGAAGAGGCAAAAGATTATATAAATGTTATTATAGAGGATAAGGACCTTTGCCCCCGCTTTACCGCAAGGGTTGTTAAAAACGTAAAAATCGGGCCATCGCCGCTATGGATGCAGGCCCGCCTAAAAGCGGCAGGGGTTAGGCCCATAAACAATATAGTGGATATCACCAACTATGTTATGTTAGAATACGGCCAGCCCATGCACGCCTATGACTTAAGGGATATCAGGGGTAATACCCTAATTGCCCGCAGGGCAAAAGACGGCGAGGTTATAAAAACCCTTGACGAAAAGGAAAGAGTGCTTGACAGCAGCATTTTAGTTATCGCGGACAAAGAAGGGACAGTGGGCGTTGCAGGCGTTATGGGGGGCTATAACTCCGAAATCAAGGACGACACCACAACGGTTGTGTTTGAAGCCGCCCTTTTTGAGAAAAACTCCATAAGGCTTACCGCAAAAAAATTAGGAATGCGCACGGAAGCCTCCTCAAGGTTTGAAAAAGGCCTTGACAAAAACAACACCCTTCTTGCCATGAACCGCGCCTGCGAGCTTGTGAATGAACTGGCCTGCGGGGATGTTTTAAAAGGCGTGGTTGATGTTGACTACACAGAGGATAAAGTAAATGTAATTAAATTCAGGCCGGAAAAAATTAATGAGTTTTTAAATACAAACATTTCCCAGGATGAAATGGTTAAAATTTTAGAACCCTTAGGTTTTGTGGTTGATATAAACGCCATGACCATAACCGTTCCCTCATACAGGCCCGACGTTGAAGGGGAAGCGGATATTGCCGAAGAAGTGGCAAGGTTTTATGGCTATGACAAAATCCCCTCAAAATTGTCGTTAGGTAAAACCACATTGGGAAAACGAAACCCACGCCAAAACTTTATAAAGGATATAAAAACCCTGCTTTCCAATTTTGGCTGCTATGAGGTAATCACCTATTCCTTTATTAACCCCAAACTTCTTGACATGATTAAAGCGGACGATACCCTAAAAGAAGTAGTGAGGATTAAAAACCCGCTAGGGGAAGAGACTTCCATTATGAGAAGGACATTAATCCCGAGCATTATGGAAGTGATTGCAAGAAATGTCAACCAAAAGAACAAAAATCCCCTGGTTTTTGAAACCGGCACGTTTTATATCCCAAAATCCCTCCCGTTGACCGACCTTCCAATTGAAAGGCAAAAGCTTGCCATAGGGGGGGCCGGTGAAGCGGACTTTTATACCATAAAAGGTATTGTGGAAGAACTGTTTAATAAATTAGGGGTTAAAAACTTTGAGTTTGTGCCCCACAGCGAAAACGAAACCTTCCACCCGGGGAAAACCGCAAAAATCCTCATTGACAATACGGACGCAGGGATATTGGGCGAAATCCACCCCGATGTGTGCGATAACTTTGACATAAGCAACAAGGTAACCATATTAGAACTTGACATTGACACCTTATTTAACTCTAAAAAGAGGGTAAAAACCTACAAACCAATCCCCAAATTCCCGCAGGTTACCCGCGATATCGCAATGCTTGTTGACGACAGCGTAAATGTGGCCCAGATAGAAAAGATAATTAAAAAGTGCTCAGGAAACCTTCTAGAAGAACTCATCCTCTTTGACGTATATAAAGGAAAGCAAATCCCCGAGGGCAAAAAGAGCGTTGCGTATTCCGCGGTATTCCGCGCAGAGGACAGGACTTTAACCGATGATGACGTAAACGCTATATTTAATAAAATAGTAGAAAGCCTAAACAAAGAATTAGGCGCCCAATTGAGGGCGATGTAAGGATTTAAGGCAAATTCCCCCGCCAAATTCTGGGGGCATTTGCATTAAAAAGTTTGCGAAAAATTTTTCAAAACTTATTGACAAAACAAAATAAAATTTATATAATAATCACCGTTGCAAGCCAATTGCAGCGGTGATTTTTAACACGCATCCCTTAAAGTAAATCACTTTATTAAAGGCAAAAGCCCTTATTTCGGCCTTTGCCCCTTAAATTTTTGTCTTGAAAATGAGGATAACAGGGTTATTTGACAGTATACAAAATAGCCAACAAAAGGGGATAAAATTCCTCAAAAAATGGCTTGACAAAGAATAAAATGCGTGTTATACTAATCTACGCTGCTCGGGAAAAGAAACAGCAGGAAATCATAAGACAGCAAAGGTTAAGCAGCAAAGATTAGCCTCGAACCTTGAAAATTAAATAGCGCAAGGGCTCAAAAGAAAGTTAGGGTAAGACCTAACTGCCTTTGAGAAAAGGTCAGAAACCCAAGTTAATTTGGGTAGATATATGTAAAT
>JAAYMJ010000155.1 GCA_012521455.1 Clostridiaceae bacterium | reverse complement strand
TGAAGGAACTTCCCAAAGACGTGCTTGTGGAAGTTGAAGTAATCGCAATTTTGTAAGAAGGGTTGGGTAATGATATATTTAGACTACAGCGCTCAAACTCCGCCAAGTGAATTGGCGCTATCCGCCTTTTTAAACACCCCTTTTTTGGGAAATCCCAACGCAAGGCATGATTTAGGGAAAAAAGGCGGAAAACTTATAGAAGAAACACTTTTAAACATTTCAAGCCTGCTTGGCGTTTTGCCAAGTGAAATAATTTACACCTCAAGCGCCAGCGAGGCCAATAATCTTGCCATAAAGGGCGTTGCGGGATATTTCAAAGGTGCAAAAAAACACATAATAACAACCCATCTTGAACATTCCTCCGTTAGCGGGCCTATAAATTATTTAAAAAGTTTAGGCTATGAAGTGGAATATGTGGATTTGGACGATGAGGGGAAAGTTGACGTTGGACATTTAAAAGAACTGCTTAGAAAAGACACCCTGTTGGTATCCGTTTGCTACACCGACAGCGAAATGGGCATAACCCAGGATATTGACAAAATCGGGCGGGTTATAAAGGAAAATTCCAACGCATATTTTCACACCGACGCGTCCCAGGCTTTGGGAAAGGTTAAGCTTTCCCTTGAATATGTGGATTTGGCAACCATATCAAGCCAAAAAATTTACGGATTATGCGGGATTGGGGCTTTAATAAAAAAGGAAAATGTGTTGCTTGAGCCAATTATCCATGGCGGCGCAAGCATTACGCCTTTTAGGAGCGGTACCCCTGCATTAAACTTAATCGTGTCATTTTCCGCCGCTGTGAAAGAGGCGGTAGACAGGCAGGAAGAACGGCATGAGTATGTGAAGGGCTTAAATTCCTATTTGCAAAGTGAACTAAAAAGCATAAAGGGAATTTATATAAACAGCACCGCTTCTTCTGTCCCACACATATTAAATATTTCAATCCCGGGGAAAAACTCGGAGGAGGCCGCAATGAGACTTTCTGATAAAGATATTTACCTTTCCACAAAGTCAGCCTGCAGCCATGAAAACGCGCCAAGCCATGGGGTTTTAATGTTAACCCGCGACAAAAAAAGGGCCCTTTCAACATTGAGAATTAGTCTTTCCCATCTTACAACATTGGAGGAATTAAAAACTTTTCTTGCTGAATTTAAAGATATTCTACGCGGTATTTAAAGGAATGAAGCCATAATGGAAAAATACAAAGAGGTTGAAAGAAGTATTATAAAGACATACAGAAAAGAGATTTGGCACAAGTTTGTAAAGGCGGTAAAAGAGTACCAGCTTATAAATGAAAACGACAATATTGCCGTGTGCATGTCGGGCGGAAAGGACTCCATGCTTTTGGCTAAATGCATGCAGGAGTTGCAAGCCCATGGGGATTTTTATTTCGGGCTTAAATTTATTGTGATGGACCCCGGGTACAATGAATATAACCGCAAAATCATTGAGGAAAACGCAAAACTTTTAAACGTGCCAATTAAAATATATAACTCAAATATCTTTGAAGTTGTGTCAAAGGTTGAAGAATCCCCCTGCTATTTGTGCGCAAGAATGAGGCGGGGATATCTGTATAAGTTTGCAAAAGAAGAAGGCTGCAACAAAATCGCGTTAGGGCACCACTTTGACGATGTGGTGGAAACCATACTTATGAGCATGATTTATTCGGGGGAATTTAAAACCATGATGCCTAAACTAAAAAGCAAGAATTTCCCCGGCATGGAGTTAATAAGGCCCCTATATCTAGTTAAAGAAAAAACAATTTTGGCGTGGCAGCGGTATAATAACCTAAACTTTATAAACTGCGCCTGCCGCTTTGTGGAAAACTGTTCTTTGGGCGACGCCGCCACAGGGTCTAAACGCTTTGAAATGAAGGAATTGATAAAGCGCTTGAGAAAATCAAACCCAAACGCGGACAAAAACATTTTCAAAAGCACGCATAACGTGAATTTGGATACAATTATAGGATATCACAACGACAAATTCTCAAGGACATTTTTGGATGACTACGAAGAAAAATTTGACGGTAAATTTTAACCTGTTTGTACGCAAAAATTAAACCTCCTTTTATGCTTTGGAGGTTTTTATTTTTGCCTCATAAAGGTTGAAAGATAAATAAATAGGGATAATCCTTTAAAAACATTTATATACTTTTATAAATACAATTATTGAGCGTCAATAGGCATTTATTGCGCTTTATTTTCTAAAAACGCCTTATACATGAAAACAAAACGCGGGCTTTTTGAAAGTAGTGTTAAAGAAATATTAGGACGCAATTCCAAAGATATTGGGCTTACGGCTATCTTTTTGCAAACGGGAATGTTTTAGCAAAAAATAAGGCAGGCACAAAAAGTGCCTGCCATTTTTTTATTTTCCTTTTTTAACATTGTTGAGTTTTTTACTTTCAATATATATAGCCTGCATTTCGCTATCTAATTTCGCAATTTGTTCGGCGCAATCAATGAGCCGCTTTTTTAAATTCTCGGGCACATTTTCCTTTGCTTTGTACCTTAGCTTGTGCTCAAGGCTTGCCCAAAAATCCATGGCAATTGTGCGGATTTGGACTTCCACAGGCACAAGTTTTGTTTCTTTTGCCAAAAACACAGGCACCTGCACAATTAAATGAAGGCTGCGGTACCCGTTTTCCTTGGGGTTTTTTATATAATCCCTCACCCTTAGGAGTTTTATGTCGTCCTGTTTGGTCAGTAAATCCGCAATGTAGTAAATATCTTGTATGTAGTTGCAAATAACCCTGACACCCGCTATGTCGTAAATATTGTTCCAGATGGAGTCCAAGCTAATCTCTAAATTTTTTCGCTTTAGCTTTTTTATAATGCTGTCGGGGCTTTTTAACCGGAATTCTATATTATGTATGGGATTGTGGTCATAGTGCACCTGAAATTCCTCATCTAAAATTTCAAGTTTGGTCCTGATTTCCTTGATTGCCGCGCTATATAACTGCTGCTGGGCCAAAAAACCTTTTAAATTCAATAAAACCTCACCATTGATATCGTCCCACAAATCCTCATCAGCTAAATTAATTTTAAATATTTCCCGAAGTTCCATAAACTTCACCTTATATAAATATTTTTACTGGAAACTCCTTCTTGCATACGGGACACAATGCGGTATGTTTCCCAAATCTGCGCTTTAGCCTTAACATTGACCTGCAATTGGGGCATCTTTTATAGCGGTGGGTTTTTATTTCTTTAAGCCTTCTTTTATTAAAATTATAAATGCTTTCCACCCTGCACCAATAGCGCATAAAGTTGTCGTTTTCATACTGCCTTTTGTATATATTTTTTGACAAAGCCCTGAAAAGAATGTATAAAAGCAGAATGCCGCTTAAAAAGTTTAAAAAAGAGGACTTTAAAAAAATGTTTATAACCCGGATTAAAATATACAGCCCCAACAAAACCTTATTGAATTTGTCAAAGCCATTTCTTTTGTAAAAAAAACTTTGGATTTTTTCTTTAAAACCCATGCTAACCCTTCTTAGTCTATGCTTTCAAGGCCGTTTATGCCCAAAATATCGCTAACAGGCATTGAAATTAAAACCCCTCTTGCCTGGGTTTTTAAGCCCGCTTCTTTGTTTATGGCAAGCATGATATTGTGCTTTTCTTCCTTCTTGCATAAAATCGCAACAATGGTTTTTTCAGCCTGGATGGACACGCCTAAAAATTTCTCCGCCTCTTCATAGCCAATGCCCCGCGCTTCAATCACGGTGCCGCCTCTTGCGCCCGCGGATTTTGCCGCGTCCAT
>JAAYMJ010000154.1 GCA_012521455.1 Clostridiaceae bacterium | reverse complement strand
GGAAAGGTATCAGACGGTTTATTCCAAGCACAATGGTTCGGCAGCCGCCCCCACCGCAGGGCTTCATTTTACCAATGAGTTATTGGAAGAAATAAAGAAAAAAGGGGTAAAACTTGCCTTTTTAACCCTTCATGTGGGACTGGGGACTTTCAGGCCTGTGAAGGTCAAAAACATTGAGGAGCATAAGATGCACTCTGAATTTTATGTGGTAAGCGAAGATTGCGCAAGGATTATAAATGAGGCCAAAAGAAGCGGTAAAAGGGTGATTGCTGTCGGCACCACTTCCTGCAGGACTTTGGAAACCGCCGCGGATGAGGACGGGTTTATTGAGGCAAAAACAGGGTATACAGATATTTTTATCTATCCGGGGTACAAGTTTAAAATCACGGATTGTTTAATTACAAATTTTCATTTGCCTAAATCCACTTTGATAATGTTAGTGAGCGCTTTTTCAAAGCGGGAATTGATTTTAAATGCCTATAATGAGGCGGTAAGGGAAAGGTACAGGTTTTTTAGTTTTGGTGACGCAATGTTTTTATACTAAAATTTAGGGGGATAAGATGTTTACTTTAATAAAGACGGAAAAAAGGGCAAGACGGGGAGTTTTTAAAACCGTACATGGGGAAATCCAAACCCCGGTTTTTATGAATGTTGCAACTTCTGCCGCCATAAAAGGCGCGGTTTCATCTTTGGATTTAAAAGAAATAAAATGCCAGGTGGAGTTGTGCAATACCTACCACCTTCACATAAGGCCGGGGGATAAAATCATAAAAGAGTTAGGCGGCCTTCATAAGTTTATGAACTGGGACGGACCAATTTTAACCGACAGCGGCGGGTTTCAGGTGTTTTCACTGGCGAAACTGCGCACTATAAAGGAAGAAGGGGTTTATTTTCAATCCCATGTGGATGGGGCAAAAATTTTCATGGGGCCGGAAGAAAGCATGCAAATCCAGTCAAACCTGGCCTCCACCATTGCCATGGCTTTTGATGAGTGCGTGGAAAACCCTTCCCCTTATGACTATACAAGGGAGTCCTGTGACAGGACTTACAGGTGGCTTATAAGGTGCATTGAGGAATTAAACAGGCTAAAAAGCCTGCCTGATACAATAAATAAAAACCAAATGCTTTTTGGGATAAACCAGGGTGGGGTTTATGAGGATTTGAGGATTGAGCACATGAAAAAAATCAGGGACCTTCCCTTAGATGGGTTTGCCATAGGCGGGCTTGCCGTGGGGGAGTCCCATGAGGAGATGTACCGCATAATTGACGCGGTGGAGCCTTTCATGCCCGAGGATAAGCCAAGGTATTTAATGGGGGTGGGGACCCCTGTGAATATTTTGGAGGCGGTATCATTGGGCGTTGACTTTTTTGACTGTGTCATTACAAGCCGCAACGCCCGCCATGGAAGCTTGTTTACAAATGAGGGGGTTTTAAATTTAAACAATAAAAAATTTGAGCTGGACCCCCGCCCCATTGAGGAAGGCTGTCAGTGCCCCGCCTGCAAAAACTTTTCAAGGGCGTATTTAAGGCATTTGATTAAGGCAGGGGAAATGCTTGGGATGAGGCTTTGCGTTTTGCACAATTTATATTTTTACAATAACTTTATGCAGGAAATCCGCGACAACATTGAAAAAGGGACTTTCCATGAATATAAGGAGCGGATGATACCGAGGCTTTTAAACAGGTTATAATTGATTTTTTATAAAGTACATGTTATAATAAGGAAAATTATGCGATGGAGGTAAATTTATGAATCTATTTATCACAGCACTAGCAGAATCTAACGCGGCGACTGGCGCAGCAGCGGATGCGGCGCAGCAGCAGGCGGCGGCAAGCACGCTATGGGGTACGATTATTTATTTTGTAGTTATCATCGCGCTATTTTACTTTATCGCGATTTTGCCTCAAAAGAAAAGGGATAAAAAGACCAGGGAAATGCTTGATAATATAGTGCCGGGGGATGAAATCATAACAATCGGCGGGATTAACGGCAAAGTCCTATCAATCAAAGATGACAAATTTGTTATTGAAGTTGGCGCCGACAGGGTTAAGATGACCGTTGAAAAATGGGCTATCAAGGAATGCGTAACAGTTCATGATTAAAATCAAAATAAAAAGTCATAAATTAAAAATAAGGTAAATAACCTTATAGTAAAGGTTGTTTACCTTATTTTTTTAAAGAGGGATGATGGTATGAGAAAGCCAAACTTTTTGTCGCCGGAAAACCAAGGGAAACGTCCGGTTATGAAATTCGCAAAAAGCATTTTGACAGCATTAATTGTGTCTTTAGCGCTACTTGTTATTTTATCAGTTATCATTACATATACATCGGTGCCTGAAAACGCCATTGGGGTATCGGTGGATGTGATTTCCGTATTTGGCGTGTTCTTGGCGGGGCTTTTGGCAGCAAGGAATGTTGAAAATAAGGGCTGGCTTTATGGTTTGATTTCAGGCGCAATCTTCATGGTTTTGCTTCTTCTTATCGGCTACCTTGTATTTGATGGCGTGCCCTTTAGGAATTTTAACATTTTCCTTGTAATAATGTGCCTGCTTTCCGCGGTTTTGGGCGGAATGATCGGGATTGGAACGAAAAAGGGGAAAAAGTAATTGCAAATGACAAAATCCTATGGTATAATGCTTTAGGATATTTGTCAAAGGAGGAAACAAAATGAAACATATTAAAACTTTAGCAGGGGCAGCGCTATCAAAGAGCGTTAAAAAAGGCGGCTGCGGCGAATGCCAGACATCCTGCCAGTCCGCTTGCAAGACAAGCTGCACGGTTGCAAACCAAAAATGTGAAACCAAAAGATAATATCTTGTGCGAAAAGCACACATAAAAGGGGACTTTAAGTCCCTATTATTTTGCAAAAAAGAGGTAAACCTATGATACATAAATACTCGCTTTTTGGAGCAAATATTGTAATTGATGTAAACAGCGGCGCAATCCATGTTTTGGATGATACCGCGTATAAAGTGCTGGATTTTGTAAAAGACAGGAATTTGCTTTTGGAAGATTGTCTTTCCGCGCACCCTGAATTAAGCCGGGAAGAAGTTTTGGAGGCTTTTTCGGAAATAAAGAATTTGATTGATGAAAATCTGCTCTTTACAAATGACTATATGGAAAAGATTGCCCAAAACTACGACAAGGATTCGGTGATAAAAGCGCTATGCCTCCACATATGCCATGACTGCAATTTAAGGTGCAAATACTGCTTTGCAAACACCGGCGATTTTAAAGGCGAAAGGTCAATGATGAGCTTTGAGGTTGGGAAAGAAGCCATTGACTTTGTGATTAGTGAAAGCAGGCATAGAAAAAACATAGAAATTGACTATTTTGGCGGCGAGCCGCTAATGAATTTTGAAGTGGTTAAAAAAATCACCGAATACGCCATAGAAGAAGGCAAAAAACACAATAAAAACTTTAGATTTACCTTAACCACAAACGGGTTATTGTTAAATGAGGAAAAGATAAAATATATAAATGAGTATATGTCAAACGTGGTTTTAAGCATTGACGGGCGGCCTGAAGTCAATGACTTTATGAGGCCAACGGTTTCAGGGGGCGGCACTTATGATTTAATTGTTGAAAAGTTCAAGGAAATTGCCGCTTTGAGAAATCAGGACAATTACTATGTGAGGGGCACTTTTACGCGGAATAATCTGGACTTTTATGAGGATGTAATCCACCTTGCAAATTTGGGCTTTGAGCAAATAAGCGTGGAACCTGTGGTGTTGGATAGGGAAAACCGGTTTGCCATTAAAGAAGAAGACCTGCCCAAAATTTTTGAAAACTATGAAAAACTGGCTTTGGAAATCGCAAGGCGGAAAAAAGAAGGGAAAGGTTTTAACTTCTTTCACTTTATGTTGGATACCGACGGCGGGCCCTGTGTTTACAAACGCCTTTCAGGCTGCGGGGCAGGGCATGAGTATGTGGCAATAACCCCAAAAGGGGAGATTTACCCCTGCCATCAGTTTGTGGGGATTGAGGAATTCAAGCTTGGGGATGTGTTTAGTAAAAAGATTAATAAAGAGTTGGGCGATAAGTTTAGGAAGTCCAATGTATACACGAAAGAGGAGTGCAAATCCTGCTGGGCTAAATTTTACTGCAGCGGCGGATGTTTCGCAAACGCGTATAACCAAAACGGCGATATGGATAAGCCCTATAAGATTGGCTGTGAAATGCAGAAAAAGAGGGTGGAATGCGCCATTGCCATTGCTGCAATGCTTGCTTAAAAGATGGAAAAATGACTATACTATATATTGAATAAATATATAGGGGTATATATATGACGTTTTCCGAAATTTTAAAAAATGAAGAAATTAATTCATATATCAGGCATGGGGATTTGGTTTTGGCAACATTGGGATATACGGAACATTCTTTTTTCCATGCCAAAAAATGCGCCGATGTTGCAGGATATATTTTATCTGAACTTGGCTATTCTGAAAAGGAAATTGAAAACGCCAAAATAGCGGGATATATCCACGATATAGGAAATGCCATAAACAGGCACGACCATGCCCATACGGGCGCCATTATGGCGATGAGTATACTAAAAGGCTTGAATTTTCCCATTGATGACATTGCTGTGATAGTGGGCGCAATCGGAAATCATGATGAGGAAACCGGCACTGCGGTAAGCAGTGTTTCCGCGGCGCTGATTTTGGCGGATAAGTCCGATGTGAGGAGAAGCCGCGTCAGAAACACAGATTTTGCAAGCTTTGACAAGCACGACAGGGTAAATTACGCGGTGACGGCAAATTCTTTGGTGTGCGACAAAAAGGAGAAAAAGATAACTTTGTCATTAGAAATTGACGACGGGATTTGCTCGGTTATGGATTATTTTGAGATTTTCTTAGACCGCATGCTCATGTGCAGGCGGGCTGCTGATTTTTTGAAAACCACATTCAGCCTGATAATAAACGGGACAAGAATTGTTTAATTAAAAGGCACAAAGGATAAACCTTTGTGCCTTTAGTCATTTTAGGTATTTAATTTTAAACTCGCCTTCAGTTAAGGGTTTATCGTAGTAATAGCCTTGAATGTAGTCGCAGCCGATTTCAGACAGGAGTTTTACCGTTTCTATATCTTCCACTCCTTCGGCCACAACCGCCATGTTAAATTGGTGCGCTATGTTTATAAGAAGCTTTACAAGCTGATATTTCTTTTGGGTGGACCGTATTGAACTGATTAGGGAACGGTCTATTTTTAATTCGTGCATTGAGATTTTGTCCAAATAGCTAATGCCGGTATATCCTGCCCCGAAGTCGTCAAAGGCGAATTTTATGCCGATTAGGGACAGTTCTGATATAACGTCCACCACTTTGTCAAAGGAGGGTATTAGCTCGCTTTCGGTGATTTCAAAGCCCAATTTTGAGGGGTCGATTTTATAGCGGTTAACTATCGCTTTTACGTCGGAAGAAAAGCTTTCAACCATTAGCTGTACCGCGGACAGGTTTATGTATACCCTCAAATTGCAGTTGGACTCTTTTATGTAGCGGCATACCAGGTCAATCATTATGTAGCCGGCCTCAACAATGAGGCCCTTTTTTACCGCAATGGGGATGAACTCCGACGGGGGTATATATGCCCCGTTTTCATCCCTTATGCGCATTAGCGCTTCCACATTCTCAACATTTTCGGTCTTTAAATTTACAATGGGCTGGTAGTGCGCCTCGATTTCACGGTTTTTTATTGCCTCTTCAAGGCGTTTTTCTATGTATAAATACTTTTGTACTTCTTTTTCCAATTCTTCGTTGAAAAAGCAGAATTTTGTGTTTACCCCGTCCTTTGCCTTGTTTAGCGCGTATTCGGTATAAAGAAGTAAATCCTTAATGCTTTTTGCGTATTTGGGATAGGAAACCGCACCGGCGTGGTATGAGCAGATATAATCTATATCATCAAACTGCCACGGTTTTTTAAATCTTTCCTGAATAATCTTTGCGGTGTTTTTTTCAAAGTTCAAGTCATCGGAGATTATCAACAAGGTGTTGTCTTCCCACATAAACACCTGGAGTCCCTTTAGTCTTGATAAAAAAGCGATAATTTCGCCCAATAGCTTTGTGCCGGAGCTTTTGCCAAATACGTTGTTGAACGCCGAAACCCCTCCGATGTCAAAGAGAATTAAGACAAAGGGCTTTTGAATTGCAGAAAGCCGCTCAAGTTCCCTGATTGCCGCAACTTTGCCGGTGGGGTCCGATATGCTGCCGGATAAATCTTTGAATTCTTCAACTTGCAAAACTTCATTTAAACACAAAAACGCTTTTTTGTTTTTCCCGTATTCAATTATGGTCCCTGTTGTGCTGATGGCTTTGTTGTTTATATGTTTTATATCTTTAAACGTTTGTTTTGTGTCGCTTTTCCTGCTTAGGGCGTACTGCGCGAAATTCTCGCAGCAGTGGCAGGGGGTTTTTTGATTGCAGATTGCCTTATAGCAGACCTTGCCGATTAAATCATTGCCGTATGTTTCTTTCATTTTTTTATTGGCGTAAATTATTTCGCAGGTCAGGCAGTCGGCTAGGTATACATCCATGTCCAAATCGTCTAAGAAGTTGAATAATTCGCTTTTATCCCTTTTGCTTTTTGAAAAAAACCTAAAGTAAATGTAGGTGGTAATTGTAATTATAAATAAAACAATGCTCAAAATTAACAGGGTTTCTTTGAGCATTGTATTGGGCGCAGAACTAAAGCCTAATGCAGAAGCTTTGTTATATAATGGGGATACTGCTAGGCTTTTTGGGAAAACTTTTAAGTTGTGTGGAAAATGTATCATAATATCACCACCTACATGTAGTGCAGACAAAGGTGCATAAGGTTTTTCTCTATTTAGTTTTTCAAACAAATTTTAACAAAAATAAAAAAATATATATCATAATATTAAATTATAATCGCAAAAAAATTGTAATCACCCTAAATGGTGGTGATATATACAATCTTAGGCAAAAACCCAACAATCATTATATAAAAATTCAGAATAATTGTCAATAGTGTAAGGAAGAGG
>JAAYMJ010000153.1 GCA_012521455.1 Clostridiaceae bacterium | reverse complement strand
GAACAAAAAGCAGGCAAACCCCGCTTTTGCAAATCTTTCTGCGTATTCAGGCAAGCGGGTTTCGCGGGTCCCGCCCAATCCGTGGGCCATAACAATTACGGGGCATTTTTTGCCGCCGCCGGGCAAATATAACCACGCGCTGCACCTTGTTTTATTAGAATAAAAATCAACATCTTCCCGCCTAAATGTATTTTCCATGATTTTCCCCCTTTTAATATTGTCCTTTAAATTACATTATACAATAAAGTGAAAAAAAGCCAAAAGCATAACTAAACCTTGTGCTGTATTTTTTGCTGATACTGCGCCTTTATATAGCTTTTATGATTTATAAAAATAAACCGTCCTGATTTGTAACGGTTTTACGCCGTAGCCTAAAATGAAACCTGTTTATGAAAACCTATAAAACGGGCTGAAATTTCAGCTTTAATTTACTAAATATCAATAAATAATAAAAAAGCAGGCTTTGCCTGCTTTTTTCACAATTAATACAGTTCCTTTGACGGATAGTTTTTCTTTTCGTCTGTCCGCCTTTTTCCAACTTCCTGCGGAACATTTAAAACGTCGTTTTTCTTTATGTGAAGCTTTTTATTGCTTTCAGTCCCGTGAGGCTCCCGGACGTCCGGCCTTCTCATTCCAGCTTTAGCCAAAGTATCACCTCCAAAAAAGTGCGGTTTATAAACATAAGTTTTTAATAAACCTAAATATATTATTTGATGAGGCAATACTTTATATCAAAATATTATTTTCCATTTGAAATTTTTAAAACCAATTCCTTGTATTCCTCATATGTGTACAGCCTGTTTAACACATCCAATAGGGCGCCTGTTGAAAGCCTTGACGGTATTTTTGCAAGTTTTGCCAGATTTTCGCGGTATAATGCGCTGTTTTCCTTTCCCCAAAGGCCGTCATTGTATAAATCGTTTTTAGTAATTTTTCTTGGTTTTTCATCCTCCCGCACACTTGCCCCGACATTTTGCAAAATTTCTTTTAGTATTTCCCTGCTAATGCCTTCAACCCCCAATAAGCCTTCGGAAGAGGTTTTGGATTTTCTTTTTTCTTTGCCGAAAACATCCGGGATATAGGCATGTTTTATGTATTTTGAGTCAATCTGACCTGTTAAAAATGACCTGATTTTAAACCCCGCGCTGTCGGAGTCGGTTAAAATGATAATTCCCCTTTCTTTTGCCAGCTTTTTAATTAAATCCAGCTTTTCCTTGTCGGAAAAAATAGAAAAGCCATGGGTGGGGATAATTAGCGCCTCACAAACAGAATCCAGCTTTATTTTGTCATAAATCCCTTCAACAATAATAACCTCACTGATTTTTAGCATAAACACCTCAAAATAAAGGCTGCCGCGGCGCGGCAGCTTGTATATGTTAATTTTTAACTATTGCTAATCTCAATTAGCCCGTAATTCCCGTCTTTTCTTTTATAAACTATCGCGGGGGCAAAGGTATCCGCGTCGGAGAAAACGAAGAACTGATGTCCCAACAAATTCATTTGCAAAATTGCTTCTTCGTGGCTCATGGGTTTTATGAAATGGTGCTTTGTTTTTACAATCTTAAATTCGCTTTCTTCTTCCACTTCATTTTCTTCAACGCCGCCGGCTACTTTTGGAACAAAAGCGCTTTCTTTAAGCTTTTTGGATAACCTTGTTTTATTTTTCCTGATTTGCCTTTCTAATACGTCTATTACCAGGTCGATTGCCGCGTACATATCGTTTTGGGTTTCTTCTGCCCTGAAAATTATGCCCTTGTGATGAATTGTAACTTCAATGGTGTACCGGTCTTTTTGCACGGAGAGCGTTACATTTGCGATTGTGTCCTCGTCGAAGAACTTTGAAAGCTTGCCCACCTTTTTGTTGATGGTCTCATGAAGCGCATCTGTAACGTCCATCTTCCTGCCAGTGATGATAATCTTCATACCGTTCACTCCCTTATTAATTTTTTGCCAACGTCTTACAATTGGGTAATATAAGACTATGTACGAAGTAAGGATTTAATGTCCTTATAATAATATATACCCAAAATTTCGACGCATAAACAAAAAATTTTAAATTTATATAACAATTTTTTTATGCCTTAACACATGGCAGCAGATGTTTACCGCCACAGGCAGCCCAGCTATATGGGTGGGGAAGGTTTCAATGAAAACCCTAAGGCAGGTGTTGCTCCCGCCAAACCCCTGCGGGCCTATGCCTAGTTTGTTTATTTCGTCTTTTAAAAATTCCTCCATTTTACGGTAGTAGGGATTGGGGTTTTCGTATTCAACGTCCCGCGTTAAGGCATATTTACTTAAAATCGCGGCCTTTTCCATACTTCCACCGATACCCACCCCTACAAAAATCGGGGGGCAGGGGTTTGCGCCCGCTTTTTTTACGGTGTCCAAAACAAAATCAATGACACCCGCCTCACCTTGTGAGGGTTTTAGCATGCAGGTTGCGCTCATGTTTTCGCTGCCAAAGCCTTTTGGCGCAAAAATAATTTCTAATTTATCCCCCGCAACTATTTCCGTATGGATTACCGCAGGGGTATTGTCGCCGGTATTTACCCTGTCTAAGGGGTCGCGGACAATGGAATTTCGCATATACCCTTCCTTATATCCCCGCCTTACCCCCTCGTTTATGGCGTCATAAAGATACTCTCCTTCAATATGCACGTCCTGCCCGATTTTAACAAAGAATATCGCCATTCCGGTGTCCTGGCATATGGGCATATTCTGCTCTTTTGCAATATCCGCGTTTTCCTTTATTTTTTCCAAAATTCCTTTTCCTATTTGGGATTTTTCAGTTCCAATGCTTTTTTCAATAGCGCAGTAAACATCGTTCGGCAGGCTGCAGTTTGCCTCAATGCACAAATTTTTCACAGCCTCAATAATGGTGTCGGTATGAATAGTTCTCATATAAATTCCCTTTCATTTATTTGTTTCATCAAAGCCCACTTTTTCTTTGATTATATAAAGGGGCCTGTTTTTTGACTCATCGTAAATCCTTCCAATGTATTCGCCCATAATTCCCAAAATCAAAAGGATAATCCCGTTGAAAAACAGCTGCGTCGCGATAGTTGACGCCCAGCCCCGGACAGCGTGGCCGAAAAATTTTTGGATTATTACCCAGATTAAATACAGAAAACTTACAAACGAAAAGGTAAAACCCATGTAGGTGGCAAGCTTTAACGGGATATACGAAAAGGAGGTAATGCCGTCTAGGGCAAAGTGAACCATCTTTTTTAGCGGGTACTTGGTTT
>JAAYMJ010000152.1 GCA_012521455.1 Clostridiaceae bacterium | reverse complement strand
CAGTAATTTGTGTCAGGCTCGTTAAAGGGGTCAACGCTGTCAAATTCAATGCCGTATGTATCTTTGAAATATTTTAAGACTTCGGTTAAAAAGTCGCAAAACTCGCCGTATTTTTCAGGGTCGATATTATCCATGTTTGGGTTCCTATGCCCGCTAGTGCAGCCACTGACGGTCATAAAGTACGGGGGTGAGTTTGAGAAGGCTTCCAAATATTCTACCCCTTCACGGACCGCGGCTAAAAGCACGTTAATCTGGTTTTTGTCCTTTGAAAAATCGTAGGTGCCGTCAGGGTTTAAAACCCCCGGCATATCGGCGTCGGGCCGCTGGTGCTTCATATGGGTGTGTTTTGGGTTGTCGCCGCCACCGATATTGTATCTGACCACGTTTAGACCAAGGCCATCCTTGTTTGAAAAGAACAGTTTTGCGGCTTTTTCAGTCAAATTTTCGGAATAGCCAAGGTAGTTTGCCCACCAGCAAAGGCTTGTCCCAAACCCTTGGAACGGGCCGAAAGGACTGGGGAAATCGGGATTTACGCGCACAAAAACCGGCTCCCTTTCATAAGCTATTTCCCCTGCCGCGGGAAAGGGCAAAACGCTCATTGCTAAAATAATGGGAAATATTTTTTTAAAGTAGTGCTTCATGGCTTCCTCCTAATTGCAATATTTGTACAATTTTAAGTATATAAAAGAAACAGGATTTATGCAATAGTGTTAACAGAAATATCAAAAATTAATTCTCTTTGAGTTCTCCATAAATTTTATAAACTCGTTTTTTATGTTTTCGTTTCTTTCAAAAAAGGAAGTCAAAAGCTTTAACTTTTCGATTGTGTCATCGGATAACAAGTGCTCCACAAGCTCGGTTTCCAAAAGGGGCTTTTTTGAGCCGATGAAGGACAAAAAGCTAAAGATTGTGCTGTGGCGCTCGTTTAAGTATTTTCCAAGCCTTTCCCCTTTCGGGGTTAAGAATATCACCCCTCCCAAGTTATATTCCAAATACCCAAGATGAGAAAGCTTGGACACCATTTTAAAAGCGCTTGACGGGCGCACGTTTAGCACTTTTGATAAGGTGTTTAATTTCGCGAACTTTTGCTTTTGGCAGAGCCTGTATATCATTTCAAGATAGTCTTCCATGGCGGGGGTAAATTGGCCTTCCTTTTGCTGCTGGAGCTCATAGCCGCGGAAAGTTTTGAATTCATCCATACAACCAGTCCTTTTATAAATTTTACTTAATTTATATATATTGATAACCCTTTTAGTTTAGTCGTCATATATTAGTCGTGGGAAAAGGAATTTTTGGGGGTGGCAGTTTATGAAAAGGTTTTTTGTTTTTTTATTTGCTCTTTTAATTGTTGTCACGCCTACTTCCTGCAAAAATGGCGGGAAGGGGGAAAAACTCAATGTGGTGGCGACAACAACCATGCTTTATGATTTGGCAAAGCAAATCGGCGGGGACTGTGTTAATGTATACGGCCTTATGAATTACGGGGTGGACCCCCATATGTACCAGGCAAGCGCTAATGATTTAAGCCTGCTAAAAAACGCCGACGTCATAATCTATAACGGTTTGCATTTGGAAGGGAAAATGGCGGAGCTTTTTGAGAATTTAAAAAAGACTAAAACCGTAATTTGCGCATCTGACGGGGTAAAAAAAGAAAAACTTATAGAGGTTGGAAAAAACCTATACGACCCCCATATCTGGTTTGATGTTTCTTTGTGGATGGACGCGGCGGAATATGTGGGAAATAACTTTATTGTCCTTGACAACAAAAATGCCCATGTATATTACGAAAACTTGCATTATTACTTATATGAGTTGAGGAAATTGGATGAGTATATAAAAAACAAGGTGGCGGAACTGCCTGAAGATAAAAGGGTGTTAATTACCGCCCATGACGCCTTTTCCTATTTCGGCAGGGCCTACGGCTTTGAGGTTTTGGGGCTTATGGGTATCAGTACCCTAACGGAGGCGTCGGTCAATGATGTTTCGAATTTGGCGGATTTTATAGTAAAAAACCAGGTAAAGGCAATTTTTGCCGAAACAAGCGTGCCTGAAAAAAGCATGGCGGCTTTGGCTGACGCGGTAAAAGGGCGGGGCTTTAGCGTTGATTTTTCAGGTAAGCTTTACTCCGACTCCATAGGGGAGGAAGGGTATATAAACTCTTTTAAAAAGAATGTGGATACAATAGTTGAATTGTTAAAGTAGGGGAGAAGAAATGGAAAAAATCGCAGTGGAAGTAAAAAATTTAGTGGTTTCATATAAAGAAATTCCGGTTTTGTGGGATATAAATTTAAAAATCCCAAAAGGCTGCCTTTTTGCCATAGTTGGCCCTAATGGGGCGGGAAAGACCACGCTTCTTAAGGCAATGCTGGATTTAATAAAGGCTGACGCGGGTTTTGTCAATATAGATAAAACTTTAAAAGTGTCATATGTCCCGCAAAATTCAAGCGTCAGCTGGGATTTTCCCGCAACGTGCTTTGACGTTGTGTTGATGGGCTCATACAGGAGCCTGGGCTGGATTAAAAGGCCCGGAAGGAAAGAAAAAAACAATGCGGCAGCATGCCTTGAGAAAATGGGAATGCTGGAATTTAAAGACCGGCAAATCAATGAGCTTTCAGGGGGGCAGAAGCAGAGGGTTTTTTTGGCAAGGGCGCTGATGGAAGAGGGGGACATTTTCTTTTTGGATGAGCCCTTCCGCGGGGTGGATGTTGTGACGGAAAAAGAGATAATAAGGCTTTTGAAAAGTTTTAAAGAGGAAGGGAAAACCGCTGTTTTAGTGCACCACGACTTATCCACCCTGTGCGAATACTTTGACTATATGGCCCTCATCAACAAAAGCTTAATCGCTCAAGGCCCGTGCAGTGAAGTGCTGTTATCAGAAAAGTTGACTCAAGCCTATAATGGCAAAATTTCACCATTTGGGGTGGGTTATGCAAATATTGCGTCAAATGTTAGGTGATTATACTTTTTTGGTGGTAACGTTATGTTTAGGGATTTTGGGGGCAACCTGTGGCATGGTGAGCAGTTTTTCCGTACTTAAAAAAGAAAGCCTTCTTGCCGACTCCATAGGGCACGCGAGCCTTCCCGGGGTGGTTTTGGCATATATCCTGACCAATTCAAAGAAAATGGAAGTGCTGCTTTTTGGCGCGTTTTTGTTTGGGATAATTTCCACCTTGCTGATACTTTGGATTGTGAACAATTCAAAGATAAAGCATGACGGGGCCATGGCTTTGGCGCTGTCTTCCTTTTTCGGGCTGGGAATGGTGCTTTTGACCTATGTCCAAAAGACCCCCAACGCAAACCAGGCGGGATTAAACCGCTTTATTTTCGGGCAGGCCTCAACCTTAATTTTGGATGACGCAAAAAACTTAATGATTATAAGCATAACTATCTTTTTTATTATCCTTCTCTTTTGGAAGGAGTTAAAGCTGGTAATCTTTGACAGGGATTTTGCCATGTCTTTGGGCTTCAGGCCTGCCGTAATTGACATTTTATTTTCCGCATTGCAGGTTTTGGCAATTGTTACAGGCCTTGAAGCGGTGGGGGCGGTGCTTATCGCAAGCTTAATTATTACCCCCGGGGCCGCGGCAAGGCAGTGGACGGATAAATTGTCCGTGATGGTAATGCTATCCTGCGCCTTTGGGGCGCTTTCGGGGATAATTGGCACCGTTATTTCCTTTTTGGTGCCCAAAATTCCCACGGGGCCGGTTGTTGTGATAGTTTTAAGCATATTTGCATTAATTAGTGTTTTATTTTCCCCAAAGAGGGGCGTGGTGTTAAGTAAACTAAAAAGGGGGAAGGCTGGTGGAGTTTGAAATTGTTTTGGTTTCGTGCATTACCGCGGCGGCCCTCGCAATCCCGGGGGTTTTTTTGGCCCTAAAAAACATGTGCATGGTCTCCGATTCCATTACCCATACGGTTATTCTGGGGATAGTTTTGGGCTTTTTTGTGACAAAGGATTTGTCATCCCCCTTGCTGATTATAGGGGCAACCCTTACGGGCCTTTTAACCGTTTATTTGACGGAAAGCTTATATAAGACAAAATTAGTCAGTGAGGAATCTGCCATCGGGGTGGTGTTTCCCTTATTGTTTTCAATTGCGGTTTTGTTAATCACCCTTTTTGCGTCAAATGTCCACTTGGACACGGATTCAGTCCTTTTGGGGGAACTGGCCTTCATACCCTTTGACAGGCTGGTAATTTTAGGCGTTGATTTGGGCCCTAAGGCGCTGTATTTTGGTTTGGGGTTATTGCTTATAAATCTGGCTGTGACATTAATTTTTTATAAGGAAATAAAGCTTTCCATCTTTGACTACACCCAATGCGCGCTTTACGGGTTTAGGCCGTGGGCAATCCACTATTTAATTATGTCCATGGTTTCATTAAGCGCGGTAATTTCTTTTAACGTGGCAGGCTCAATTTTGGTGGTGGCGTTTTTGAGCATACCCGCTATTACTTCCTATTTGATTTGCAAAGATTTTAAGCAAATGATTATAACAAGCGTCCTAGTTGCCGTTCTAAACTCAAGTTTGGGCTGCGTTTTCGCTTTTGCCCTGGATGTTTCCATCGCGGGCAGCATAGCCGTGGTTTCCCTTTTGATGTTTTTGAGGGTGTTTTTATTTTCTAAAAAGGCGGGGCTATTAATGAAGTTTCTGGACAAAAGGAAAAGGCGGGAAGAGTATTTAAAAAGCCTTGTTTTATATTATATAAATAAGGAAGGGAATTTCCAAAAAGCCTGTGGGATAGTGAGGGACAAAAGGGTTATGAAAAAACTTGTGAAAGAAGGGATAATAAAAAATTCCCCCTAAAGGGGGAATTATATTATGCCTTTGTAAGGCTCAAGTTTCATGGTAAAGGTTTTGTGGTTTAAACAGTCAAAGGGGGAATTGTCTTTAAAACAAAATTCCAGCTTATAGGCATATAAAGACTGGTACCCCTCCCCGCGGCCCCCGTATTTTTTATCGCCGTAGATGGGGCAGTTAATACTTGCAAGGTGCGCCCTTATCTGGTGGCTTCTTCCTGTAACAAGCTCGATTTCCAAAAGGGAGTGGTTTTTATCTGTCCAAAGCACCTTATATTTTGTTATGACTTCCTTTGCCCCCTTTTGGAGCTTTGTAACTATCCTGCTTTTGTTTTCCTTTTCATCTTTAATTATATACCCTGCTAAAGTGTCCTCATCCTTCGGAGGGCGCCCTTCCACAAGGCAGAGGTAGTATTTTTTTATTTCCCGGTTTTTTATTTTTTCATTTATAAACCTTAACGCGGCCGCGTTTTTCGCGCCGATTACAAGTCCGTGGGTGTTTTGGTCAAGGCGGTTAGCTATGGCGGGTGAGAAGGTGTTTTCCTTTTGGGGGTCATATTCACCCTTATTATATAGGTAGCTTTTTAACAAATCCACCAAAGAAACTTCCCCCGCTTTGTCCTTTTGGCTTTTTAGCCCCTTTGGCTTTTCAATTATGATTATGTTTTCATCTTCATATATAATGTCAAGTTTCCCGTCTGCGGATTTAAAATCTTCTTTTTTGAAAAACCCGTCGCTAACATATAAGGATACTTCGTCGCCCAAATTTAATATATATGATATGTCCGCCTTTTTCCCGTTTACCTTTATGCGTTTTTTTCTTATATATTTATATAGCAAGCTTTTTGGCATTTTCGGGCATAATTTTAGTATGAATTTGTCTAACCGCATATCTTTGTCGTTTTCACCAACAGTTACAATTCTCATAAATATCTTCCTTTTTATATTGTAGTTTATATTTTAACTGAAAAATAAAAAAATATAAAGCAATTTTCCTGTTTTAGTTATAATATTATCATATTTGCAAAAAATAGCGGTTAGGGGAATTGCTATAAATTTGTATAAATAATGTATAGAATGCTTTTGGCTTTTGTAGAGTTTTGACAATTTTTAATATTTTCAAAAAAAAATTAAAAAAATACTTGAAATCTCCGCAAAGCTAGTGTATTATAAAAAAGCTGTGACATGACATACGATGAAGCCGGAGGTTGTCGACATTGTCGGGTTTTTCGGTGGAGAATGTCCGATTCATGAAACCGGGCGGCAGTCACTGTACACTTTATGTGTTAAGTAAGTAGCAT
>JAAYMJ010000151.1 GCA_012521455.1 Clostridiaceae bacterium | reverse complement strand
TATAGCCGTTTTGACAGTGACCAATTTTGCCACCCAGAGTTTAGACAGCATTTCGGGCAAAGCTTTAAAATTCGGCGTTTCAACCTTAATCCCCGTGGTGGGCTCAAGTTTATCCGACGCTTTAGAGTCAACCCGGGCCGCCGCAAGCGTTGTAAAAAGCGCGTTAGGCGCCGCGGGGATTATATTTGTGATTGCCCTTTGCATAATACCTTTAATAAAACTTGGGGCAATAATTTTAATTTACAAAATCGCAAGCGCTTTTTCCGAACCCCTTTCTGAAAGCGTGTCTGCCTGCCTTTCCGATATTTCAGACACCTTAAGCCTTATTTTTTCAATGGTTAGCTCTGTCGCGGTTTTAACCATAATTTCCATGAGCGCACTTTTGGTTACGGGAGGATAAAAATGGCGGCATTTAGGGAGTATATTTTAAATTATTTATCAATAGTATTTATTAGCGCCATATGCCAGATTGTCCTGCCGGGGGGCGGAATGAAAAAGTATGTGAAATATTTTTGTTCACTGCTTTTAATCGTGATATTAATTCAGCCCTTCACAAAGGATATAAACTTAAATTTTGATTTTTCATCATATAATTTGGACACCCAGGCCTATGAGGTGGAGGCAAGGGAGAGGGTATTAGCGCTGCACAGGCAGAATTTGGAAAAGAAATTATCGGAATACTTTGGCAAAAGCGTGCATGTAATATTAAATGAGGACGGCTCTGTTTCAAAAATCCATGTGATTGAGGATTTAAGCGAAGATGAAATTAAGTATCTTGAAAATGAGTACGGCGTAAAGCGGGAAAATATACTTAAGATTCCGGGGGATTGATATGAAGCTTGAACAAATTATTAATTTTTTCAGGGATAAAAAGGGCATTAACATAATATACATAGTATTAATTATTGGTATATTTTTACTAAGCTTTGACGTATTTTTTCCAAAAAGCGAAACCAAAACAAAAGAAAATACGCAAACCCAACAAAAAGCGGAATATGAAAAAGAGCTTGAAGAAAGGCTTGAAGAAACACTATCAAAAATAAAAGGGGCAGGAAGGGTAAAAGTTTTAATCAATTTAAAAGACGAAGGCGAAATTGTAACGCTTTCAAACATTAAAGAAAAAACATCGGGCAGGGAGGGCGAGAGAGTAAATGACGTAGAAAAAAGCGTGGCGATACTGAAGATTGATGGTAACGAATCGCCCTTAGTCATAAGAAATGAAAAACCAAGGGTAAAGGGCGTGATTGTTATAGCAGAAGGCGCCAGCAATGCTTACATAAAAGAGGAACTTACAAAAGCGGTGATTACTTTTTTGGATGTTCCAGCTCATAATGTTGCAGTTTTCCAAGGTGAAAAAAATAAATAATAGGGGGCCAATGTTTATGATGGTTTTAAAAAGAAAACAAATTGTAATTGCGGCAATAGTTTTATTGATTGCAATTTCAGGTTACCTAAACTGGACATATGACAGGGGAGATGATGGCGGATATCGTTCAACAGGCGTATCGTCCAGCATTTCAAGCGAAGATTTGCAGGAAGAAGCAAATTTGGAACAAACCAACGCACTAGATGAAGAAGGCGGCGAATTTGACGTAAGTTTAGGTGAAGCAACCCTTGTTAAAAAGGACTTCTTTGCTCAGGCGAGATTGGACAGGGAAGCTGGCAGGAGCAAAGCGATTGAAACCTTCAACACCGTTTTAGAAAATGAAAACTCCGACCAGCAGGTTAAAATGTCCGCGCAAGAACAGGTTTTGGATATTGCTAAAAACACCGAAATTGAAGTGGCAATCGAAAACCTAATCAAGGCAAAGGGCTTTGAAGACGCGGTTTGCTATATCACGGGCAAAAAGTGCAACATTGTTGTTAAAAGCCCGGGTCTATCGCAGGCTGATGTTGCTAAAATCATGGACATCGCAATTGAAAACACAAACTTCCCGGCAGAAAACATTAAAATCGTGGAAATAGAATAGCTAAAATTTTATTGCAAATAATAACAGCTGTGATATAATATACAAAAGAATATCCACCAAAAAAAGGAGTGCATATTAAAATGGATG
>JAAYMJ010000150.1 GCA_012521455.1 Clostridiaceae bacterium | reverse complement strand
CAATAGAAATAACATCCCCTGCCTTAACAAGGTAGGAAGGAATATTTACACGTCTGCCGTTTACGGTAAAATGCCCATGAGTCACAAGCTGTCTAGCTTCCGGACGGCTTGTAGCAAAACCAAGCCTGTAAACTACATTGTCAAGCCTTGATTCCAAAATTCGCAATAGGTTTTCACCTGTGATGCCCTTTTGCTTGCTAGCCATGTCAAAATATTTTGCGAATTGCCTTTCCAAAATGCCGTAATATCTTCTAACCTTTTGCTTTTCACGAAGCTGAATACCGTATTCGCTCATTTTCTTGCGGCTTGGTGCATCCTTTCCAGGCGGGAAGTTGCGTCTTGTAATAGCACATTTATTTGTGTAGCATCTTTCACCTTTTAAGAAAAGCTTTAGCCCTTCCCTTCGGCAAAGTCTGCAAACCGCTCCTGTATATCTTGCCATCTTACTCCTATCATTCCTTTCATTTTGGCATATAACATTTATGTGAAACAGATTAATTTATTAACGATTTAATTTTTAAAATCAGACTCTTCTTCTCTTTGGTGGACGGCATCCGTTGTGAGGAATTGGAGTTACGTCTTTAATCATGTTAACTTCAAGACCTGCAGCTTGCAAAGCGCGGATAGCAGCTTCCCTACCAGCGCCCGGGCCTTTAACATACACTTCAACGGACTTTAGCCCATGTTCCATCGCAGCTTTCGCAGCAGCTTCCGCCGCCATTTGGGCCGCGAAAGGAGTGCTCTTTTTTGAGCCCCTAAATCCGAGTGACCCTGCGCTTGACCATGAAATAGCGTTTCCGGCAACGTCTGTGATGGTTACAATAGTATTATTAAATGTTGAGCAGATGTGAGCACAACCTCTTTCGATGTTTTTCCTCTCTCTGCGCTTTCTAGTCTTTTTTACCGCAGTTTTAGCCATTTAGCCCAATCCCTCCTTATTTCTTCTTGTTAGCTATAGTCCTCTTCGGACCTTTGCGGGTTCTAGCGTTGGTTTTTGTTCTTTGGCCCCTTACAGGAAGGCCTTTTCTATGACGGAGTCCTCGGTATGACCCGATTTCAATAAGTCTTTTGATATCAAGGGCAACGTCCCTTCTTAAGTCACCCTCAACTTTATATTCTTTGTCGATTACTTCCCTTAGCTTTGCAATCTCGCCATCAGTTAAATCCTTGACCCTTGTGTCAGGATTTATACCTGTTTTAGCGAGAATTTTATTCGCAGAGCTTCTGCCTATGCCATAAATATAGGTAAGGCCGATCTCGATGCGCTTTTCCTTAGGCAAATCCACACCGGAAATTCTTGCCATGCTCTTTTTACACCTCCAAATTACTGCTTTTTAATAAATTTATCTAAACACTGCCATAGGGCAGAAGATGTTAATTTGCATTAACCTTGCTTTTGCTTGTGTTTCGGGTTTTCGCAAATTACCATTACTCTGCCTTTTCTTTTAATAATCTTGCATTTTTCACAAATGGGCTTAACTGAGGGTCTAACCTTCATTTAAAATACCTCCTTATTTTGCTCTCCAGGTAATTCGTCCGCGTGTCAAGTCATAGGGCGACAATTCCACCGTAACCCTATCACCAACCAAAATTTTAATGAAATTCATGCGAAGTTTTCCTGAAATATGAGCCAATATTCTGTGACCGTTTTGAAGTTCCACCTGAAACATCGCGTTAGGCAGCACCTCAACAACTTTTCCCTCAAGCTCGATTACATCCTCTTTTGCCACAGGGTCAACCTCCTTTTGGACTTGATATCTCATCCGATTCTAACATATGCGCAATGCGCTTCCTAATTTCCGAATTAGTAATTTTTTGTCCGCATAAAATCTTTTCCTTGATTTGTGCATCCGATATACCAAGATGTTTTAAGTGCTTTAGCTTTTTCTTTTTAGGCTTTTCGTATCTTCTTAAATCACCATCACAAATAAAGGCAAAGTTTTCAATCACTTTTATTATTATAAAATACCGTCCTTTATCCCGGCCTGCTGTTGAAAGCACTAAATCACCCGGCAAAAACTCCATTTAAGTCACCTCGTTATCTAACATTGTCAAAAGACGCGGCCCGTCTTTAGTTATTGCAACAGTGTTTTCGTAATGGGCGGAAAGCTTTTTATCCCTTGTAACCGTCGTCCACCCATCCGGCAGCGTATAGCAGTCATACGTCCCCTCATTCACCATGGGTTCGATTGCAATAACCATTCCGTTTTTGAGCCTGGGCCCTCGCCCTTTGGTTCCGAAATTCGGAACATCCGGTGCCTCATGAAGGTTTTTGCCCACTCCGTGCCCGACCAGCGATCTTACCACGCTGAAGCCGTTTTTTTCAACATACTCCTGTATGCTTGAGGATATATCCCCTATCCTAAAACCTTCATAAGCAAATTTCAAACCTTCAAAAAAGCTTTGTTTCGTAACTTCAATCAGCCTATTTGCTTCTGGTGAAATCCTGCCTACGGGATAGGTTCTTGCAGCATCGGCATGGAAGCCTTTGTAATACGCGCCGATGTCAATGCTTACAATATCCCCTTCCTTTAGATAGTCATCCGATTTAGGTATACCGTGGACAATAACCTCATTTTTTGAAATACACGCGCTTGCGGGATACCCATTGTATCCTAAAAACGACGGGGTTGCCTTGCATTTTTTAATGAACTTTTCAACCAGTTCATCCAAGTGTTTTGTCGAAACACCGGGTTTTATATGCTCTTTAAGCATTTCAAACGTCAATGCGACAATTTCCCCCGCCTGTTTCATTATTTCAATTTCCGAATCGGTTTTTAAGATAATCATTTCCCTACCTCAAGAGCTTTCAATACTTCTTTTTTAGTGTCCGCCAGCTCTTCTTGACCTTTGACAATCCTAAGCAACCCTTCCTTTTTGTAGAATTCCTTTAAAGGCTCGGTTTGCTTATGGTATACGACAAGCCTTTTTCTCACGGTTTCAGGGTCGTCGTCCTCCCGTGAAATTAACGTTCCGCCGCACTTGTCGCACACCCCATCCACTTTAGGCGGATTATACTTTATATGATACGGCGCCCCGCAGCTTTTGCATTCTCTTCTTCCGGATAATCGCTTAATTAAATCCTCGTCAGATACTTCCAAATCAATGACATGGTCGATTTTCTCGCCCATATTTTTAAGCGCAACCGCCTGATTTAGAGTTCTCGGAAAACCATCAAGGATATATCCGTTTTTGCAGTCATCCTCACTTATACGCTCTTTGACTATTTCAATAACGACTTCATCGGGGACAAGCTGCCCCTCATCGATATATTTTTCAGCCGCAATGCCCATGGGCGTCTTTTCACGAATGGCGTTTCTGATAATGGCCCCGGTTGAAATGCTGGGAATGGAAAAAGTCTGGCTTAAAAACTCAGCCTGCGTTCCCTTTCCTGCCCCCGGCGGGCCAAACAGAATCAGTTTCATAAAAACCCATTCCTTTCCCGCGCCATAAAGGATTTTTAATTAGCTTAAAAATCCTTTGTAATGACGCATTAGCATTTGTGCTTCAAGCTGCCTGAATGTTTCTAGTGCCACACCAACCACGATTAGTAGCGAGGTTCCGCCAAGAGCAAGCCTGCTAAAGTTTGAGTAAAATAGTGAAATTACGTTTGGCAATACCGCAATTATTGCTAAGAACAAGGAACCTGCAAAAGTGATTTTTGACAACACCTTTGTAATATAATCGCTTGTTGGTTTTCCTGCCCTGATACCTGGGATAGAGCCGCCGTTTTTCTTCATATTGTTCGCGATTTCAATTGGGTTAAATGTGATTGAAGTATAAAAGAATGTAAACCCAACAATCAATGCAAAGTATAGTATGATGTATAGCCAATTGTCAGGTGTAAATAACCTAGCAGCTTTAGATAGGAATGAACCTTCTTTTGCGTTGAACAATTGTGCCAGCGTGCTTGGGAATGACATGATTGAAATTGCAAAGATGATCGGGATAACCCCTGCCATTGCAACTTTAATCGGAATATGGGTGGATTGACCGCCATATTGACGGCGCCCTACAACACGCTTTGCGTATTGAACCGTAATTCTTCGTTCCGCACTGTCGAAAATAACAACAAACACAATTGACGCAATAACATATACCAATAAAAGTATAAAATAGTACCATTTACCAAATATATTATTAACTGCAAGCCTGATCATT
>JAAYMJ010000149.1 GCA_012521455.1 Clostridiaceae bacterium | reverse complement strand
AAGCGCCGAAACCATAATTGCCGCAAAAAACAAAGACAAAGCGGAAATTGCCTGGGAAGTTTCGGATTTGATTTATCACATCATGGTTATGCTTGCCCAATGCGATATGACATTGGAAGATATTTACGAAGAACTGGCAAAACGAAGATAATAAAACTAATTGAAAAGCACTTTGGAATATCCAAAGTGCTTTTTGTTTTTCAATCACATTTTTAAGCCAAACAAAAACCGTGCAGGGAAACCATCATGAAAAAGCCGCCGTTATATGCTAAATTGAACGCTTACTTTTTGAGTTCTAAATTTACATAAACATTAATAAATATATAAGGACAAGCAAACTGAAGATTTGAAAGGATGGTTTGTTATGGTTGTTACTTCCAACAGCTTAAACGAGCGGCCCATTACCAAATATCTTTATGGCGAGCTTAGGGAAGTGATGGAAAAAATCGACAAATCTATTTTTAAAGAGCTTGTAGAAATCCGCTTTGGCATAGATAAGCCGCTATGTCTGTTTTTTCAAAACTCGCTGGTGTTTATAACAAAAAATGGTGAATTTACAGACGATTACAAAAGCGCCTTTTATACCACAAAGGAAATGGTAGAAGGGTCACTACAGCTTATGTGCGAAAACTCAATTTATGCCATGAGCGAAAAATTAAAAAGCGGGTTTTTAACCCTTCCGGGCGGTCACAGGGCAGGTATTTGCGCCCATACCGTCTGCGAGGGCGGGAAAATCGTATCCATAAGGGACATTTCAGCTATAAGCATTAGAATAGCGCACCAGTGCATTGGCTTTGCTGAAAAAATAATAGATGAAATAACTGACGGAAAGCACATTAAAAACACTTTGGTAATTTCCCCCCCAAGGTGCGGCAAAACCACGCTGCTTCGGGATATCGCAAGGCTTTTGGGCGGGGGGAAATTCCTCTTTAAAACCGCCATAGTGGATGAAAGAAGTGAAATCGCGGCTATGTATAAAGGCAAAGCCTATAACGACGTTGGGTTTTTGACGGTTGTAATGGACAATTGCCCAAAAGCCGAAGGCATACTAATGCTTCTGCGTTCCATGACGCCCGACGTGATAATAACCGACGAAATCGGGGGGGATGATGACGTATACGCAATCAGGAACTTAATTAACGCAGGGGTTAAAATCATTTGCTCATGCCACGGATACGACGAGGAGGACGCCTCAAGGCGCGGAAGGCTTGGCGAGCTAATTAAGCAAAGGATATTTGAAAAAATCATAATTTTAAGCGCAAGAGAAGGTGTGGGGACAATTGAGAGGGTTTATTAAACTTTTCGGCGCGGGATTGACCTTTGTATCCTGTTTTATGATTGGGCTTTATAAGTCCCATAAATTAAACGAAAGAAGAAAAACCCTGATGGAATTGGAAAACTCGCTAAGCTTACTTGAAACTGAAATTGAGTCAAGCATTGTAACCCTTCCCCAGGCATTTTCGCGCATAAAAGCAAAAAGCGTCAAAGAGGCCTTTTTGAGCGCCGCAAAAAAAATGCAGCAGGGGAAAAGGGCCGATAGTGCTTTTATTTCAAGCATTCCCATGCTACCGGGGCTTGCGGGCGAAGACGAAAACGTTTTAATTTCCTTTGCAAGAGGGCTTTTATCCATTGATAAGGAAGGTCAGATAAGGAATATTAAGCTTACCCAAAAAAGGATAAGCGCCCTCCGGGCGGAAGCCGAGGAGGAGTACAAAAGAATGGGAAAACTCTACAAACAAGGCGGAGTGCTAGCGGGTATAATGGTTGCAATCATTTTATACTAAACCCCAAAAACGAAAGGATGAATACAAATGGGTGTGGATTTTATTTTCAAAATCGCGGGGATCGGGATTATCGTTGCGGTGTTGAATATGCTTTTATCACGGTCAGGAAGGGAAGAGCAGGCAATGATGACAACTTTGGCAGGGCTGATTGTGGTATTATTAATGCTTGTCCGCGAAATCGGGAACTTGTTTGAAACCATAAAAAGCGTGTTCAGGCTGTAAAATTTGCCTAGAAAGGCTTTGATACATATGAGCGTTGTACAAATTGTGGCTTTGGCGCTGGCTTCAGCCATACTCGCGATAACCATAAAACAATACAGGCCCGAAATATCCCTTTTAATCTCGCTTGCTGTGGGGATTATCATATTCATGTCCTTAATTCCCCACATAAGGACCATAATTTCCTTCATTGAAAGCTTTGAAAACAGCGCAAACATTGATTTTAAAATAATAACGCCCCTGTTAAAAATAATTGGCACCTCCTACATTGTGGAATTCGGTTCTGAAATCTGCAAAGACGCGGGGGAAGGGGCGGTTGCGAAAAAAATAGAGCTTGCGGGAAAAATTTTAATCCTGATTTTGGCGTTCCCCATAATTAATGCTTTGTTTGAAACCATCCTAAACATTTTAAAAAGCCTGTGAAAAACATGAGGTAAAAGATGAAAAGAACAGCATTTATTATAATGATAATTATTTTAATACTTACCCCAGCCATTGGATTTTGCGAATATGAAGAATTGTATTCGGAGGATGTGAAAAACGCGCAGGAAAAAATCAGCATATCCTCCGAGTCTTTAGATAACGTAAAAGAAATACTGCCTGATTTTAACTTAAGCCAAATGGTTAAGGATTTAAGCCGCGGAGAGTTTAAATTTGACTTTGAAAACATAATTAAAAGTATTGCAAACATTTTTGTGGGAGAAATTAAGGGCAACATAAGAATAATGGCGCTGCTTATGGCGATATGCCTTCTTGTTTCCTTAATTTCCAATATGCAAAGCGCCTTTGAAAAAAAGGGTATTGAAGATGTTATAAACTTTGCGGCCTTTTCCATAACTTGCGCCATTGCCGCGGAAAGCTTTTTAGAGGCAAGCGCAATCGGGCAGCGGGCAATCCGTGATATGTCCGCTTTTTCGCAAGGTATACTTCCTACAATGGCGTTTTTGTTAATTTCAAGCGGCGCGCCGGTGAAGGCGGGCGCCATGCAGCCTGTTGTGTATGTAAGCGCCCAGATTATTACCGTCATAATAAAAAACGTGGTACTGCCGCTTTCTTTTATCTCACTTGCTTTGGCAATCTGCTCAAACATAAATGAGGCAATAAAGATAAAGGGGGTTATAAAGCTCACCCAAAAGAGCATAAAGTGGATTTTAACCTTTTT
>JAAYMJ010000148.1 GCA_012521455.1 Clostridiaceae bacterium | reverse complement strand
CAAAATATCAAAGGCGGATAAAATGAACAAAACCACGGGGTGGGACAAAACCCTGACTTTTTTATCTAAAAAGAGGGGGATTTCAAACCTTTGAAACTCGCTTTTTAAGAAGCGCTCATATATGGATAAATCCCTAGACACTATGGCGATATCGGAAAAATTAAAGCCCTCGTCCCGCACAAGGCTCACGATTTCCCTTGCAGCCGCCTGCACCTCGTCATAGGGGTCCTTCGCCGCGATTATTTTAATGTCCTTTGTCTTTTCTTTGTATGTGTTTTTGGGATAATTGTAATACTCTCTTTCTAAAACCTTGATTTCTTCAGATTTAAAATGGGTATCATATAGCCTTTCTTCCTTTACCTCAACACCCATCCTTTGGGCAAGCTTTTTTAGCTTATTTGCTGTTTTGTTTGTAAGGATAAACTCATCCCCGTCCTCATCATGGGTAAGGGCGATGACTACCTCATCCCCTTTTTTAAGCATTGCCCCAATTACCCCTTCTTCCTGGGGGGAAAAGGAAGAAAACTGGTCAAAGTAGATTTTTTTGCCCTCGAAATAGGGGGTATTGTTTATTAAACCCGCCAAAATTGTGAGTTCGTCGCTTGGGTCAATGTAGCCTTTCTTTATAAATTCCTCAAATTTTTCAAAAATCAAGCCCAAATCCTCCAGCTTTTTTTGAAGCAAGGGGCTGTCCACAACTTCTTTTGCGCCTTTTAAAACCTGCGGGGTAATGTTGTAGGCCTTAAACTCATCAATGGCCTTTCTAACCTCCTGGCTGAACCCGTCAACGTTGGCCAAATCCTTGTATATTTTTAAATTTTCGTTTTCATTTATTAAAATGGATGAAATAATCATGGTTTTGGATATGGGGTCAAGATATGTCCTGTTTTTGCCCCCGTAGTAGTTTACAAGGAAAAAATAAAGCCTTCTTAAGGAATACACCTGTGTTCCGAAAAGTCCCAGCGCGCCTTCGGATTTAATAATCTTTTTTTCCGCCTGGTAGGAATACTGTTCAGGGACTATGTATATACAATTTTTTGATGTTTTCATCTCATCTATGATTTTTTGGGTTTTCCCGGTCTTTGCCCTTCCTAAAATTAAACGGAGAAGCATAATACCAATCCTTTTTTTCCATTAATTTTAAATTAATTATACCATAAACGCCCACCTTGTGAAAGAAAGATTGCGCCCAAAAACAAAAAACGCCGCAAAATGCGGCGTTTTTGGCATATCTTTATGATAATCTTTGGTACATCGCCCGTTTATGTAAATTTTGCGCTAAATTTGCGGATACACGCTGTAATTTATCTTTTCTGTGGCCAACACCACATTGGTAAAGGTCTTTACAATACCCGGCGCGCTCTTTATCCTGTTTAGCAGTTTTTCAAGGTAGCTTGGATTGTTGGTTACAACTTTTAAAATGTAGTCGTAATTTCCCGCGATATAGTGGCACTCTAGGATATCGTGTTCTTCCTGTACAAATTTTGTGAATTCTTCAGTATAGCGGGGGTTTTCAAGGCTCATGAATATGAAGGCGGTAAGCTCCTTGTTAAAATGCTTGCCGTCCACAATTGCCACATATTCACTGATTACCCCTGCGTTTTCAAGCTTTTTTACCCTCTCGCCCACCGCGGAAACCGACAAATTTATCTTATGCCCGATTTCTGAAAGGGACGCCCTCGCGTCCTTTTGCAAAATCCTTATTATATCGATATCAATATTATCCATATTGCACCTCGAAATATATAATAAGTAAACATTATTAAGAATACTTTGTTTGTCTTTGCGTTTGGCAAAAAATATACTATGAAAACGCAAAAACAACAAAAAATATTCTTAATTAATGTTCCAATTATTATAATAACAAAAAAAACTCAATCTGTAAAGTACAAATTCACGTTTTTGTCTACAAGAGGCGGACATTTTTTTCTATGACAAAAGTTTTTGCCCCCATTTTTCTTGTGAAAACCCCACAAGGGCAAAATCTTTTGCCAAAAGGATTGGGCGTTTTACAAGCATTCCGTCGCTGGATAACAATTTTAACTTTTCCTCATCCCCCATGCCCTTTAGCTTTTCTTTCAAATTAAGCTGGCGGTACAATTGCCCCGAGGTGTTAAAAAGTTTGTCAATATGGATATCAGCTTTTTTGTAAATTTCCAAAAGCTCATTAAAACCAGGGTTTTCTGTTTTTATATCCCGCTTTGTATAGGTTATGCCATTATCCTTTAAAAATTTTTCGGCGCGCTTACATGTTGTACACTTGCCGTAGCAAAAAAACAACATAACAAAAACCTCCTTTTTATTTATATTATCACTTTTTTTGTTTTTTGAAAATTCCCGTTTAACCAAT
>JAAYMJ010000147.1 GCA_012521455.1 Clostridiaceae bacterium | reverse complement strand
CCCGATTATTCCGAAGTTTACATGCCCTATGAGTGTTATGCCAAAAACCAAATGGGCGGTATTTTATACGATGAGGAAACCACCCTTTCGGTATACCCGCAGGACAGGGGCGTTACCGTTGACGAGGAAGCCAAAGTTTTGGTGATATCGCCATATGCCAGAGAAGGGGAATATATCCTTAAGGGTACTTCCATAAGCCAGCCGGATGTTACCGGGCAGTACACCATCACCCTTTCCAAAAACCGCGTGGGCGACGGTGGCTTTGAAGACAAAATCGCAGGGGTTTGGTGGATGAGCGCAGCCCCGTCCACCTTTTCCATAAAAGAGGGCAAAAACAACAAATATGCCCAAGTGGATTTTGATTTTTCCACATTGGTTTTAAACAATTCCTATGCCACATACCTTCCCGATGTGTACTACATTATAAAAGCCGAGTTTAAATCCGAAAACAAAAACGCGCGCATTACCGCCTTTGTTGACGACGCTTTTGACAACTCCATCACAACGGATTACGCCATAGCACAGTTTAATATAACGGATAGATGGGAAGAAAAAATGGAATTTTTCAGGCTTGATGAAGCGGTTACGGGAAGGCTGATGCTTTATTTGGAAAGCGAAAGCGATAACGGGTCGGTATTATTGGACAACATATCCATTGAAGAAGCCAAAGTTGAAGCAAAAAACGTCTCTGTTATGGGAAACGCCGAGGCGGGAAGGACAATAAGCGGCGTTTATGATTTTTCCACTAATTTTGGCGATACCGACGCCTCCATAACCCGGTGGTACATAGGAAACAGTCCCAACGGCCCCTTTGACACCATAGGTACCCCCAATCAAAAGAGCCTGAAACTTTCTGATGATATGGTGGGTAAATATGTAAGATTTGAAGTGACCCCCATTGCCAATGAAACGGGGATTGTGGGGCCAAAAGCCTATTCAGAGCCCATCAGGGTTAAAAGTATGGGGGTTGAAATTGACAACCCCATAACAGATAACCAGGATAACCAACTCCCAAAAGAAAAAATCAAACCAAAAATTATCAGCAATATAAGAAGTGGTAATACAAACTTTTTGGATTTGCATTCCCATTGGGCAAAAAATAATATTGAAATCCTTGCCGCTGCCGGGATTGTAAATGGAAAAGGCCTTTACTATTTCGACCCCGACTCCAATATCACAAGGGCTGAGTTTACCTCAATGATAATCAGGGCCTTTAGCATAGTTCCCGAACCATACAGCGGAAGGTTTAACGACGTGAAAAGTTCTGACTGGTATAGCGGGAATATTGAGGCCGCTTTCTGCCATGAAATCATTTTCGGGTTTGACGATGGGAATTTCTACCCCAATGAGCCAATAACCCGTGAACAGCTTGCGGTGATAATCATGAGGGCATATTATAAGGCAGGCGGGGAAAAGCCCGCGTCCTTGCCTTTGATTGTAGCTGACAGGGACGAAATCAGCGGCTATGCGGCAGATTATGTGCAGGACGCCTTTTTCATCGGGCTTCTTAGGGGCTATGAAAATAATATGTTCAATCCCAAAAGCAACGCCACAAGAGCCGAGGCAGCCACAATTATTGCAAGGCTTTTAAGATACCTTGAGCAATAAAGCATATAAAACAGGGCAGGCTCCCTTTTGAGCCTGCCCTGTATGTTATGAAAAAGAAGGGCTTATAAACCAATCTTAAAGCACCCCTTTAAAGAAATCGAAAAGAACTAAATCTAAAAAACAATAAACAAAAAAGCCGCCAGCCAAATGCCGGCAGCCTGATTTTTTCATTTGATTTTTAAATATCCCTTTTTATAAAAAGGCGCCGTTTTTTGCGGCGCCCTTTTTTTGCGCCAAAAACGCAGCTTTTTGTGTCTGTAAATTTTATCTTAAACAATATTTCCCCAAGGACTCAAGCCTTCTCATTTCATTTAATATGGCGTCATAAATGCTGATGTTTAACAGGTTGCAAAGGGACGCAAGGTAAAACAGGTTTTCCCCGATATTTTTTTCGATTTCGTGCCTGCAGTTTTCGCAGATTTCACCCTCGCAGTGGGTTGAGGTTGTTTCGTGGTCCCCTAAATACTGGGGCGTCTGCTTTGTCGCGTTTACTTTAATACAGCCGCAGGATGTAACCGCTTTAACTACCGACCTGTTTATGTTTGCATTTGTTTTTTGAAACTTTGTCAATATATCCAAAATGCTTTTGTTCCTCACCAAAAGTTCGCCCACCAAAAATTGGAACTCGTCAGTAAGCAGGGTATTCATACCAAAGCCTCCTTGCCAAAACCTTTTTCTGCCTCTATGAGTTATTCTTATTATAAATCTATTTCCTTTTATTGTCAACGTAAGGACAAGCAAATTTTTATATATTTTGAATTTTTTTCTAATTAGTTTTGGTTATGAATAAAACCTAAAAGCACTTTTTTATAAATTACAAAAAAATACCCCCCATTCCCATTATAAAGCGTGAACAATTCCCAAAGCATTTTTCTTTCACACAAAATTTCAAATTGAAGCCAAAGGGAAAAATCATATAAAAACCGCTAGCAAATCGCAAATCCCCGCAGGCTTTTCCCAAAAAAAGCGGGTTTTTTGCCGTTATTTTACCCATCATCTAATTTGCCTAAAAAACAAGGCAGGCACAATACGCGCCTGCCATAATTTTATATTGAAACCGTATAAACCCCGTGCGTATTTTTAGATTACCTTGGGATTAAAAGTTTTGTGCCCGCTTTAATGATATCCCCTTCGGATAAGTTATTTGCCCTTAAGATATCCGCCACCGACACATTGTATTTTTTAGCCACATCCCAAGAGTCCTCATCCTTTGAAGCGAAGTAAATTAGGATTGAGGGCCTGTCGGCGTTGCTTGCTTCCCCTACGATTTCCACGTCGGTGCATATTGACGCGGGATTCTCTTT
>JAAYMJ010000146.1 GCA_012521455.1 Clostridiaceae bacterium | reverse complement strand
TTTGTCAAGATAATTTGTCTTATCAGTTTCGCACAAGATTTTTCCGTCTTTGTAAATCACAAAAGTATCGTCTTCATCTTCATCGCCTAAAAAGCGCCATGAAAGAAAAACCCCATCGGGGGTTTTTACCGCGATAAGCCCCCTGTCTAAAAACTCCATTCTCCTCATGCTTTTCCCCTGCTTTCCAAAAAGTCGCAAAGTTTTAAATATTCGTACCCTGCCATAAGCACAATGCCAACCCCATGGGGGTCATTTACCTTTGGCAGCAAATCATATTTATAATAATCGGAGGAATAGGAAAACTCCGAGCCCCTGCATACGCCGTAGACATTTCCTTCATCATCAATTTGTGTGGAAGATAGTGTATACCAAGCTTTTTTAATCGCAGAAATTACCCTTTCCTCATCAAAACCAAAAAGCCAACCATGCCTAAACGACCGTGAAATGGCGCAGATAAACATGGCGGTTGAGGAAGTTTCGGCGTAAGAGTCGTGCTCATCCAAAACCTGATGCCACATTCCGTCCTTTCCTTGAACCTCAAGGACGCCTGAAAGCAGCTCGTTTAATAGTTTTAGCAATTCCTCACGTACTGGGTATTTCTTATCTAAATAATACAAAATTTCAGTCAATGAAAAGGCAACCCAGCCGTTTCCCCTTCCCCACGGTATTTGGGTGGGAATTCCTTTGTTTAGGTCAAGCACATGGCTGAAGAGTTTTTTATCCTCCATAAAAAGCCTTTTTTTGTAGCCTAAAAACTGTTTTGCGCCGTCTAAAATGTACTTGTCATCATGGGTGAGTTTTGAGTACCTTGCCAAAAAGGGCACGCTCATGTACAGGTCATCAATCCACATGGTATTTTCGTGAAAATGGTGAAGGAGGTTTTTCCTAAAGAACGTGCCGTCATCAAGGCGTCGCTGCTTTGTGAATATGTAATGGGCCACAAAATCAGCGATTTTCTCATAATTTTTGATATTTAGCAAAAACGCGGCCTCAAGCATTAGTGAGGCAAATGCGCCGCAGTCGTCCAAAGAGTCAAGGCTGGTTAATAAGTGGTGAAGGCTTGTGGTGCTTTTGTACTTTTCCTTGTCATATAAGGCATACTGGAAGGTGTCGCACAAAATTTGGACGTGTTTTTTTATGTAGTCTAATGTTTCGCTATCCCCCAAGTATTTAGCGGACTTTAACATCCCGTAAAGGGTTACCCCCACAGGATAGCCCCATGTGCCAAACAAGGGTGAGCCGTTGTAGGGGCGCACATAAGTATTTGGCCTTGCAAGCCTCCAGTAGGTTTTGCCAAAGGCCCCTTCAACGGGGTAAAGAAAGCTTTTTGCAGTGTTTATGTCAATTTCATCATTTATGGAAAAGGGGCCGAGATAACAAAAGTCCTCGCCGCATACGGGGCTTTCTAGTTTTGCGCTGTCAAAGGATATTTCAAAGCCCCACCCGTCGGGGGAAGAATAGCTGTAAATTAAAATCTCCTTTTTGCCCGCGCCTTCTGAAATTGTAAAAGTTTCAACACCTGAGTCGTTTTTTTCATATACGGTTTTTCCGTCAATTAAAACTTTTATTTTACCTTTATGATTAATCCCCGCGTTTGAGCGGTTTTCAAAAAATTCCCCGCTTGTGTACGCTATCCCGTAGGCGTTATCCAATAATCCGTACATGTTTTCCATTTGGAATTTGCCGTTTTTGGGGAATTCCCGTTCAGGGAACCAAACTGTGTTGGTTTCATTTAATTTTTTTATATCAAAATCCGTATTTAGCGGGCTTGTGTAAATAAATCCTTCCTGATTAATTCTACCGGGCATATAGAAGGGAAGGTTGTTTTTCCCCAAAAACGGGCCCAATTTTCCGCCAAAGCCTGCGGGGGTTTTGGTGAATTTTAAAACAATGTCATTTTCCCCCGCTTTTAGGGGAAGCGTAAAATCGGTTTTTTTATCAGAATACCTTTCACTAAAAATGTCCGATTTAAACACAACTTCCCCGCCTGAATATACCACAACCGGGCTTTGGCAGTATATCGAAAGTTTTAGGCTTTCATCAGATTTTGAATAGTATTTCGCCCATGCGTAAACCTTTTCATTCTTTTTTGCATTAGGGAAAATTTTATCAAAATTAAAGTCAAAGAAGTATTTTTCATCCCGCAAAATCCCCGCCGCGTTAAAGGGCTTAAATGTCAGGGGTTTTGGGGGGTTGTCTTTTATGTATTTTTGAGTGACTTTTTTTATAACATCTATTGTAGATTGCCTGTCCATTACCTTTCACCTTTTATGATATGTCTTAGCCTTGAAGCCATTACCACGGCTTCAGCTTTTGTCAAAACTTTTTTGGGTGATAGCATATTTTGCCCCGTGCCTGAAATAATATTTAGGCTAACCACATTTGCCATGTAATCTTTTGCCCATGGGGAAATTTCGTCTTTATCCATATATGAATTAATATCAACAAGGTTTTGCGCTTTAACCCCTAAATGTTTTAGCACGTTTGAAATCAGGCATGCCGCTTCTTCGCGGGTTATGCTGCTTTGGGGCATGAGTTTGTTATCCACAATCATATTTTCATCAAAAAGATTTAAGTCTTTTATGGTTTGGGCAAAGAATTTATATGGGTTGTCGTTTGT
>JAAYMJ010000145.1 GCA_012521455.1 Clostridiaceae bacterium | reverse complement strand
TAAATCAATTTATAAACTATATCAGTCTTTCTAAGTTCAATTTCCTTGTTTTGAAATATTAATCCTTTTGTTGTATGTCTATCATCCTTAATCATACCACAAACAGGAATACTTAAACCAAAATTTATTATTACCTCTTCTGCAATATTTGTTTGTCCCTTTCCGCCGTCAATTAAAATTAAGTCGGGCATTTCCATAAACTTTTCATCATTTTCAAGCATACGGTTAAACCTTCTGAAAATCACTTCCCTAATGGAATCGTAGTCATTGGCGCCCACCACATATTTTATCTTAAACTTCCTGTACTCGCTCTTTTTGGGCTTCCCGTTTACAAACACCACCATACAGCCCACATTTTCCGCCCCTTGGGTATTTGAAATGTCATAGGCTTCAATCCGGGTCAGTTTCCTATCTATCCCAAGCGCCTTCGCAAGTTCGTCAGCCGCGTTGGATTTTAAAAGCTCGGACAATTTCTTTATCCGCTCTTCCCCAAGGGTATGGTTTGCGTTTTTAAGGGCCATATCGCAAAGCGCCCTGTACTCACCCAATTTTGGCACCCTGACTTCCACCTTTTTCCCCTTTTTCTCCCTCAATATTTCCGCCAAAAACTCAATATCGTCAACATTGTGGGACAAAATAACCTTATGGGGAATGAAGGTATTTTTAAAATAAAACTGGGAAACAAAATCCCCCATTAACATGGTTTCATCCTTGTCAAACACGCCGTCAATGGTGTAGTGCTCTTTTTCTATAAGCTTTCCTTCCCTGATGTAGAAAACTTCAAAGACCGCCAAATCCTCATCACGGGCAAGGGCAATTACGTCCACGTCAATTTTGTCATCGCTTAACACCTTTTGCTTTTGGGCAATCTGGTTTATCCCTTCAATTTTGTTCCTAATATCCGCCGCCCGTTCAAATTCCAATTTCTCGCTTGCCTCATACATTTCCTCGGTCAGCTTTTTTATCAGCTTTTCGTGGTTGCCGCTTAAAAAATTTGCCGCTTCGTCAAAGGCCTTTTTCATCTCTTCAGGGGGGATATTCCCCTGACAGGGGGCGCTGCACTGGCCCATGTGATAATACAAACACGGCCTCGAAACTTTTTTGCCGAACTCAAAATTCTTTTTACAGCTAGGGAGTTTAAACAGTTTTTTCACCATGTCCAAGGTTTGCCTTAACAAAAAGGTGCTGGTATAGGGGCCGAAATATCTGGCTTTATCGTCTTGCAACCTTCGGGTTATCAAAATTTTTGGGTACTCCTCGTTTGTGATTTTTATATAGGGGTAATTTTTATCGTCTTTTAGCAAAACATTATAAAAAGGAAGGTATTTTTTAATCAAGTTGCACTCAAGGATAAACGCCTCAAGTTCGTTATCCGTCATAATGTAGTCAAAATCCGCAATGTTTTCCACCATTTTCTGGACTTTCGGCGAATGGTTTGCGGAGTCAAAAAAATACTGGCGCACCCTGTTTTTCAAATTTTTGGCCTTACCCACATATATAATTTGGTTTTTGCTGTTTTTCATCAGGTAAACCCCTGGCTCATCGGGCAAATTTTTCAATTTTTCCCTTAAATCCAACACATTCCACTCCCTTTTTCAGATAAAACAAAAACAGCCTTGAATTCAAGGCTGAATGATGATTAAAAATTATTGTTGTCCGGCAAAATTTGTATTAATTAGTTCAACCAATTCCTTAATTGCAGCTTCTTCATCCACACCATCTGCAATGATGGTAATCTGTGTCCCCTTGGTAATGCCTAAGGATAAAACCCCTAAAAGGCTTTTTGCGTTAACCTTTCTTTCATCTTTTTCAACCCATATGCTGGATTTGAATTCATTGGCCTTTTGGATAAAGAATGTTGCCGGTCTGGCATGCAATCCGACTTGGTTTTGAACCACCACTTCTTTAGAAGTCATAAAAATCCCGCTCCCCTTTTATTTTTTATATAAGATAAAAACTAACCATTTTAATAAAATCACTATACTAAAAAAATTCAATAAAGTCAATATTTTTCCTTTACGTTAACTTATATTATATTACATTTTTAAACCAAATTCAATAGATAATGTCCATTTTCTACAATTATAATAATGTAATTTTTGAAAGAATTTCGGTTGCAGTATCTTTTACGGATAAATTCGTGGTGTCAATTTCTAAATCGCAGTTTTTGTAGTAAGGTTCCCTTTCTTCAATCATTTTTTCGATTTC
>JAAYMJ010000144.1 GCA_012521455.1 Clostridiaceae bacterium | reverse complement strand
CTGCCCATGCTAATGTAGTTATGCCAATCTCTCAAAATACCATGCATTTTGCAACGGTTAATTTTGATAAAGAAATCCTGACCCCTGGCGAAATCACGGCAACGGTTTTGCTTTGGCATTCAAACTCAAAAAACGACGAAGAATGTTTTTTGGCTTTGGGGTTTTATGATGAATTCAACGTGCAAAAGGGTTTTGCGGTAAAAAAGGTTGTGGTGCCGAGAAACACGTCAAATTATCAAGGCAAAACGGAGGATATATCAATTAATATATCCAATATCTCCAAGGGTGATTATGTTAAAGTAATTGCCCTTGAGGCTACAAGGCTAAAGCCTTATACATATTATAATTCCAATACCTTATACGCCCCCGACGATTTTATCTTAGGGGTCCAAACGGGGTATAAGGGGATATATGAAAGATACTACACTTTGTCCGCCGGGGAAGGTAATCTGGATTATCAAGGCGGCAGTTTTGTCATAAACTCCAAAGGCTCGAGGGTTTTCAGGCTAAAACATATGGGGGACGGAAAGGTTGCCTTTGAGGATTACATCAGTAAAATGCGCATTACAAATGATGGCGGCCTTAAAATGAAGGACTATGACCCTTACACCCCTGCGCAGCACTTTGTGCTTGAGGAAAACCAAAACTATTACGCTGTAAAAAGCGCCCTTGACGGGAAATATTTATCATTTAAAAATAATACTGTTTCCCTTGGCAATGAGCCATGCTATTTTAGCCTAAACCTTGTCGGGGAAACCCCCTTTACCCTTGCAACAAGCCTTCCGGGGTATTACCTTTTAGATGAAGCCCAAAAACAGAGGATGGAAGAAATATACACATCCGTAGGCGCGGGATTGTTTTATTATACCAACCCCCTTGAAGGCTCTACAATCTTAAAAAGGGGCGAGGAATTATTTACATATTTATACAAAAATCGTGCTAATATGACAGCGCAAGAGCAAAAAGATGCCATACTTGCTGAAATGGCAAAACCTGTTTTTCAGGGGACCTGCGGCGGGAGATACGAAATTTTGCCGCTTCCTGACGGTGACGCTGAAGTGACACTGTCGGAGCCTGTGAGGACGCGCCATGTAATCTGGGATTTGACTGAAAACGGAGAGCCCTTCACGGGGCAGGAAATTGACTGCTATGAGATAAAAGTTACATATAAAACCGAAACCACAACGCAGACAGTAAACCTTTACTGTGTTGACCCCACATTTGAAAATATCCAAAATGCCGCAATTGCGTTAGGGAAATTTCCCTATAATTACAGGAAGTATATAAAGAATTTATATGTTTATTATTCCACCGCAAATACCTTTAATTGCGGCGGGGAAGAGCTTTTTGTGAGGGTTAGCTTTATCATGGACGTAAAATCCATTGTCGATATGATTGCCCATGAACTGGGGCACAGCGTTGACATAGCTTCAGGGGGCAATCAAAACGACACAAGCACCCATTTTTGTCAAAGCGCAATATGGCAGGATGGCGTAAAAAACGACATTATAACCGTTTCTGATTACGGAATTTTAAACTATTACGAAGGTTTTGCCGAATTTTCGCGGCTTTATTTTGAGTGCTATGGAAAACAGGATATGGAAGCCGCGCTAAAACAGTTATTCCCCGGGCAATATAGCGCCTTTAAGGTGCTTTTGGATAGAATCGGCGGGCTTTCGATGTATTAACTGTCAAAAGGGGTGATGAAATCACCTCTTTAGTTTTTTAAATTTCCCTGGAAATAAATGTAAGCAATATGCAAACTTAAAGCTTTTGCAGAGTTATCTTCATTACTTGGTTTTTTGGGGAAATTAAGAAGATAAAAAATTGGATTTGCAATTTTTTTTACTTGAGATTATAACAATGATTTTAAAATTGACATGGTTCATATCTGACATAATCCTCCAACTGACTTTTTTAGATTTTTCTTTTGTGCTGGCAAAAAGTAATGCTTTTTTGCCTACTATTATTTTAGCAAAACTTTAACAAAATGCAAGCAATACTAACATTTTTTTGCACAATTGAAAAGGGTAAAAAACTGTGCTAAAATAACCTTTTGAAAGAAGGTGGAATATGATTTCAAAAATAAAGTCAAGCAGCCTCTTTTTTGGCATGACGGAAGAAGAGATAAAAAACTGCCTGGCCTGCTCCAATGCGCAGGTTAGGGATTTTAAAAAGGATGAATTTATTTTTTATGAGGAGGATGAGCCAAAGGAGCTTTTAATGCTTGTGGAGGGCGCAGTTTCGGTCGGCAATAATACTGACGACGGAAGGCGCGTGATTGTTGCAACATTTGACAAGCCCGGCGAGCTTTTTGGCGAGGTTTTTGTGTTTTTAAAAAAGAACGGCTATGACTATTACGCCCAGGCGGCAACGGATGTTAAAATATTAACAATCCCAAAGGTTTTTTTCTTCCATACATGCGCAAAGGACTGCGATTTCCACGCAAAACTCATATCAAACATGCTTTCCATTTTGGCAAGCAAGGCGTATTTGCTAAATAAAAAGCTTCAGATTTTATCAAGCGGCACCCTGCGGCAAAAAATCGCAAAGGTTATTTTGCAAAATTTGACGCCCGAGGGGAAAGTTAAGCTTAATATGAACAGGGAAGAGCTGGCGGATTACTTAAATACCGCCCGCCCCTCGCTATCAAGGGAACTTATGAATATGCAAAAGGACGGGCTTATCCAGGTGGTGGGGAAGGATATTTATATAAAAAATTTAAGGGAACTGAAAAATATTTGAAAAATTTTAAAACCGTAACATATGTTACGGTTTTTTTGTTTTTTTCCTGCTAAACTGGCGGTAGATGAAAAAATTATTGGAGGGTTAAATATGGATAATATGATGTTTTGTTATCAATGCCAGGAAACTGCGGGATGCACAGGCTGCACAAAGGCGGGGGTTTGCGGGAAAACCCCTGATGTGGCAAATATGCAGGACCTTTTGGTTTATGTGACAAAGGGGATTAGCGCGGTTGCCACAAAGCTTAGAAATGAGGGAAAAAGCGTTTCTGAAAAAATAAACCAGTTGGTTACCCAAAACCTCTTTGTTACAATAACGAACGCAAATTTTGACTATGACGCGATTGTAAAAAGGATTTTTAAGACATTGGAAGCAAAAGAAGAACTGCTAAAAGAAGTGTCTGACAAGGAGAGCCTGCCTTACGCGGCCCTTTGGAAGGGAAAATGCGTGGAAGAATTTGAAGATAAGGCAAAAAGTGTGGGGGTTTTGTCCACTAAAGATGAGGATATAAGAAGCCTAAGAGAGCTTATTACCTATGGGTTAAAAGGCCTGTCCGCTTATACAAAGCATGCCAACGCCCTTTTAAAACAAGACGGGGAAGTTGACGCCTTTATTCAGTCGGCGCTTTCTAAAACTTTGGATGACACGCTAACGGTAAATGATTTGACAGAACTTGCCTTGGAAGTTGGAAAATACGGCGTAAAAGGCATGGCGCTTTTGGATGAGGCAAATACGTCCGCCTATGGCAACCCCGAGATTACAAAGGTAAATATCGGGGTAAGGAATAACCCCGGGATTTTAGTATCGGGCCATGACTTGAGGGACTTGGAAATGCTTCTAAAACAAACCGAAGGCACGGGGGTGG
>JAAYMJ010000143.1 GCA_012521455.1 Clostridiaceae bacterium | reverse complement strand
TACAGCGGTTTATGTTTTCATTGGGCATGTTGTTTGCTCTGGCCTTTGCTATAACATCCTTAAGGCGCGGGTTTGATTCAACATCGGGCCCGCCTTGTTTTACAACAACCGCGATTTCGCGGCCTATTTTAGTAAAAATTTTTGCTTTTTGAGCGTCGGTCTTTTCCTTTTTGTGTTTAATGTTTGACCACTTAGAATGTCCTGCCATATTTACCTCCAAATTTAATCTTTATGATCTGTAGAACCATCGCTGCCTTGAGATGAATCCATGGGCTTTTCCTGGCGGAGTTCAAGTTTTCCCTGTCTTATTATATTCACAAGATTAACAAGGCGTTTATCCAATTCATCCAAAGTCTGTTCAGCGTACTGCCTTGCACCTAACCTTAATTCCCGGGCTTTCTTTTGGGATTGGGCTATGATTTCGTTTGCCTGGTTGTAAGCCTTTTTAGTGATTTCATGCTCATTTACAAGGGCGTTGGTCTTTTCTTCAGCGTTTTTAATGATTTCTTCCGCCTCTTTTTGGGCTTCGGCCAAAATGCGCTTCCTTTCTTCTTTAACCCATTTTGCCTGCTTCATGTCTTCGGGAAGTTTTAGCCTTAAATCCTCAATATATTGCAAAAGGTCTTCTTTGTTTATTATAGCTTTGTTGGTAAAAGGGATGTTTGGCGCTTTTTCTATTTTTTCTTCCAATAGGTCTATTATCGAAAGTATTTCCATAAAAACCTCCACACACAACTATTTTTTACTTGATTGGACTTTTTTGTAGATATCATCCATTATTTCTTCAGGTACCAAACCAACTAGGGAACCGCCAAAAGCTGCAACTTCTTTAACGATGCTTGAGCTTAGGAATGAATATTGGCTTGAGGTTGTCATAAAAAAGGTTTCAATATCCGGGTCAAGTTTTGTGTTTGTAAGCGCCATTTGAAATTCATACTCAAAGTCGGAAACCGCTCTTAGCCCTTTTACGATAACCCTGGCGTTTACTTGTTTTGCGTAATTTACCAAAAGACCCGAAAAACTGTCCACCACCACATTTGGTATATCTTTTGTAACCCTCCTTAAAAGTTCCATCCGTTCCTCAACTGTAAAAAGAGGGGACTTATGTCCGTTTTTTAATATGCTCACATATACCTTGTCAAAAATCTTTGAGGTCCTTTTTATAACATCAAGGTGCCCGTAGGTAACGGGGTCAAAACTTCCTGGAATAATCGCGGTAATCATCTACTATCCCGTTTCTTCCTTTCATTGATTTGCAAATTTTAGTATGGTGATATTCACCCTGCCGTATTTTTTGTCCTTAATCACTTCATAAAAATCCGGGATTTGGGGAACGTTGACTTTTTCATCCCACTCTAAAGTTATTATCCCGCCTTCGTTCAGCAAGGAATTTTCATATATCTTCATAAGGCATTGTTCGTAGATTTTTTTCTCGTACGGCGGGTCCATAAATATTATATCAAATTTTTCATCCGTTTTATCTAAAAAAGTAACTGCGTCCATCTTAAAGATTTTTGTGCAGTCATAAGTCTTTGTAAACCCTATGTTTCTTTTAATTGCTGCTATTGCTTTTGGGTCATTGTCAACAAAGGTGGCCCTGCCGCAGCCGCGGCTAATTGACTCCAAGCCCAAAGCGCCTGTCCCGGCAAAAAGGTCCAATACGTTTTGCGCCGGAAGATAGGGCATAAGCATGCTAAAGAGCGCCTCTTTTACCTTGTCGCTTGTGGGGCGGGTGGATAGCCCCTTGGGAGATTCTAATGGAAATCCTTTAAATTGACCTGAGATAATTCGCACAATGTCCTCCCAAAATTACCAATTAAAACATATAATATATAAGATTTTTGCGCATTTTTTAGAATAACATAGAAAAAGTACAATATTATTTTACATTAATATATTTAAAAGTCAATAGTTTACAATGAATATTCCTTTTTGTACTGTAAAAAACAAGGAAGAGAATGCTAAAAAAGTTCGGGATTTCAACCCGAACTTTTATGTTTTAATTAAATATTCTTCTTGCTGTATAGTAATCGGAACGGGTCATAGGCACAACGCTGATGGTTTTCCCGGTTTGGGGAGCGTGTATGTAATAACCGTTTCCTGCGTATATTCCAACGTGGTGAATGCTTTTGCCGGGCTTTTTGAAAAATACCAAATCGCCGGGCTTTAGTTCGCTTTTTTCAACATATGTCCCGTAGTTTGCCTGAGCGCTTGCGCTGTGGGGAAGATTCACCCCGAAGTGTTTATACACATACATGGTAAACCCGCTGCAGTCAAATCCGCTTGGGCTGCTGCCGCCATATTTGTAGGGGACCCCCACAAAGGTTTTCGCGTATTCCAAAACCTTTTCGCCCATTGACAGGTTATCACCGTCACGGGAGGTTGTATCATTATCAATCAATGCAATGTATTCTTCTTTTACATAGCCAAATCTTTCATCGGAAAGGGTTATCTTATACCATCCGCCGTCTTCTTTGTTGACGATGTTTACGATATCGCCGCTATATAAAATGCCGATTTTTTCGCTTTCGATGGAATTTGCGGCCCTGATATTTAGCGCGCTTGCGGTAACCCTTCCGCGCAAAGACACACCCGCAAAGGCGGGAATGCTGGTAATTGCCAAAATTATTATTAGCATAGCCGCCAGAATGGCTTTTTTCAGTTGCATTGTACCTAAACCCCCGATATTTACAAACTTGTTACAAAATTATTTTAACTTATTAATAACCTTTTGTCAAATATTTTTAATAATTTTTTAAAAAAAGTTTGCTGAAAAATATAAAACAATAGTATTTCTTACAAAAAAGGGGGCTTGTTTTAGTATAATTTGACAATAATCCGGTTTACTTTTTTAATTTACATAAAAATTTTTGTAACAATTTCAATAAATTTTTTAATAATTTTAAATCGGAGAAATAACAAAACAAGGGAAATTTTTAAGAAACAGGATTTGAGGACAGGGGATTTGAAGGTGAAAGGAAAAACAAAAAAAGCGGCAAGATTTTTCTTGCCGCCTTAATTTATATTAAAGGTAATTACTTACCGATTAGGGAGTTTTCGTATTGCATGATCATTTTCTTAACCATCTGTCCGCCGATGGAACCTGCTTGCCTTGAGGTTAGGTCCCCGTTATAACCTTGTTTTAGGGGTACGCCAACTTCAGCAGCTGCTTCCATCTTAAATCTGTCAAGTGCTGCTCGTGCGCCTGGAACTACTGTCCTTGCCATCTTATTTCACCTCCTGTATCTGTGTTCACTATTATGATATACAGATACAGAATTATTAATCATGTAATAGTTAGAAAGAAAAACTTTCATTGTCAAATAAGTTTTTTATTTGTTTTTGAAGATAAAAATATTCATTCTTTGAAAAACCTTCTTTTAAAATTTGAAATGCCGCTTCTTTGGCTTCTTTTAAGGTTTTTAAATCTGAAAGCAAGTTTGCGATTTTTAAGCTGGGAAGCCCGTGCTGCTTTTGGCCGAAAAATTCCCCCGGGCCTCTTAATTCCAAGTCTTTTTCGCTGATTTTAAACCCGTCGTTTGTCTTTTGCATAATATCTAAGCGTTCTTGGGTTGTTTTGTTGCCGCTTTCTGAAAATAAAATGCAGTAGGATTTATATTTTCCCCTTCCAACCCTTCCTCTTAACTGGTGAAGCTGTGAAAGTCCGAACCTTTCGGCGTTTTCCACCACCATGACCGTTGCGTTTGGAACGTTTACGCCAACTTCAATCACGGTTGTGGAAACCAGGACTTTGCTTTTGCCTTCCACAAAATCCTTCATTATTTTGTCCTTTTGGGCCGCTTTCATTTTACCATGGAGGTAGGATATTTCTATGTTAGGAAACACGTTTTCTTTTAAGTCCTTGAAAAACTCCAAAACTGATTTTAGTTCCAATTCCTCGTTTTCTTCCACAAGGGGGCATACGATGTAGGCCTGCCTTCCTTGCTCAATTTCTTTTTTTATAAAGTTATAAACCCTGTTTCTATATGAGTCATCCACCACATAAGTTGACACTTTCTGCCTTCCCGGCGGGAGTTCGTCAATTATTGAAATATCCAGGTCCCCGTAAATAATAAGGGCAAGGCTTCTGGGAATAGGGGTCGCGGTCATAACCAAAATGTGGGGGTTTTCGCCTTTGGAGTTAAGCTTTGCGCGCTGCAATACGCCGAAGCGGTGCTGTTCGTCGGTTATTGCAATACCTAAGTTTTTAAAAGTTACCCCTTCTTCAATTAGCGCGTGGGTCCCGATTAAAATGTCAATTTCGCCGTTTTTGGTTTTTTCATATATTTCATTTTTGGCCTTTTTGGTAAGGCTTCCCGAAAGCAGGCCCACACTAATGTTAAAGGGTTCAAAGAGCTTTTTAAAAGACTCGTAGTGCTGGTTTGCTAAAATTTCAGTGGGCGCCATCATTGTGCCCTGATAACCGTTTATAACCGCTATATACAAAGCCGCCGCCGCCACAACGGTTTTTCCGCACCCTACGTCGCCTTGAATGAGCCTTCCCATGGGGACGTCCTTTTTAAAGTCTTCGATAATTTCGTTTATAACCCGCTCTTGGGCGCCTGTTAATTTAAAGGAAAGGGAGTTTGTGAAATGGGAAACTGAGAAGTTTGTAAACTTTGGCCCTTTTTCTTTGAGTTTGCGCCCTTTTAACAGCATAAGCCCTAAAATTAATACCAAAAGTTCCTCAAAGACAAGCCGCCTGCGGGCGATTTCATAGGATTTTATGTCTTTGGGAAAGTGTATGTTTTTTAGGGCAAAGGAAAGCTGGGCAAGGTTATATTTAGCCTTTATTTCTGAAGGCATGGTGTCGGTTATTTTATCTGCGTATGGAAGGACTTCCAAGACCGCCTTTTGTATGGTTTTCTGGTTTAGGGATTTTGTCAGCTGGTAAACTGGCAAAAGCCTTCCCAAATAGAGGTTTTTGCCCACTTCTTCCCAGATTGGGCTTTGGATTTCCCATTTGTTGAATTTGTGGGTAACTTGTCCGTAAAAAATGTATTCTTTTCCCTTTTTAAGCGAAATCTTTACATAGCTATTATTGTACCAAACCGCGTTTATAATACCCGTGTCATCTTTTAAAATGGCTGTATGTATGATTAGCCCTTTTCTCACTATGTTAGAAGAAATGTCAGAAAAAACAGTGGCTTTTATGCACACTGTTTCCCTGTCAAAAACTTCTTTAATTTTTTTAAAATTGGTCCTGTCTTCAATGCGGCGGGGGAAATAGTACAAAAGGTCGCCCACCGTGTTTACACCGATTTTTGAAAACAGTTTTGCGGTTTTTTCCCCCACGCCTTTGACACTTTTTATATCCAAATCCAAAAAATCGTTCAAATTAAACAGCTCCTTTAGATTTTGAGCTATTCAACGGATAAGATGTAAGAGTATACCGGCTGGCCGCCGTTGTAGAATAATAAGTCGCAGTCGGGGTAGTTTTCTTCGATGTATTCCTTAATGCTTTGGGCTTCTTCTTCGCTGACATCTTCGCCGTAAAATACGGTGATTACCTCACAGCCGTCATTGTAGATTGAAGATAGAAGGTCTTTAAAAAGCTGGATTTTGTCTTTTGATGTATGGGTAATTTTGCCGTCGGTTAAGCCTAGGTAATCCCCTTCTTTTATTTCAAACCCGTCCACATTTGTATCCCTGACAGCATAGGTTATGCTTCCGCTTTTTACCTTGATCATGGCATTATTCATAGCGACCTCGTTTTCTTCCTTGGAAGCTGTGGGGTCAAAGGCAAGCAGTGCGCTCAAGCCTTGGGGGATTGTGTGGGATGGGATTACGGTAACGCTCTTTTCGGACAATTCCTTTGCCTGGTTTGCAGCCAGCACTATGTTTTTGTTGTTGGGAAGGATAAATATTTCTTTTGCGTTGAGATTGGTAATGCATTTTAGGATGTCCTCCGTGCTGGGGTTCATGGTCTGGCCACCTGAAAGCACAATATCGGTGCCTAGTTCGGAGAACACATTGCTTACGCCTTCCCCTGCAACTACGGAAATAATGCCGTATTCCTTTTGGGTGTCGGAGACTTTCGCGCTGACTTCTTCCTTGTGGGCTTCCTGCCCGATAATGTTTCTGTGCTGCATACGCATATTGTCAATTTTTATGTTTACAAGTTCCCCGATTTCTAAGGCTTTTTCAATTACGAAGCCGGGGTTGTTGGTGTGGATATGCACCTTTATAATGTCAAGTTCGTCAATTACAAGCATGCTGTCGCCTTTTTCAGAGATTGCGGCTTTGAATTTTTCGGTTGAAACCCCGTAGTTTTTCTTGTTTATGATAAATTCCGTGCAGTAGCCGTATTTAATATCTTCCGCGGGCACTTCCGCCTGGCTGGGTATGAATACATCAAGCACGGTTTTATCGGAAAGCTCGATTATCTCGCCGTATTTTAAAAGGTGGAGCATGCCTTCAAAGATTATTAACAGCCCTTTGCCGCCCGCGTCAACTACCCCTGCCTGCTTTAGAAGGGGGAGAAGGTCGGGGGTTTTGTTTAAGGCGTCGTTTCCTGCGTTAATTATGTGTTCAAAAAAGGCAGTGAAATCTTCATCTTTGTTATATTCATTTGCCGCAGCTGCCATTGTGCGGATAATGGTCAGAATTGTCCCTTCCGTGGGTTTCATAACCGCGCGGTATGCGGTATCGCTGGCGCTTTTTAGCGCAGCTGCAAAATCTTTAATAGTTGCCGCTTCTTTTCCGCTAAGCCCTTTTGCAAAACCGCGGAAAATCTGTGAAAGAATAACGCCTGAATTCCCGCGGGCGCTTCTTAGGGTAGTTGAAGCGATTAAATCAGCCGCGTCGGAAATTTTTTCAAATTCCTTTTTGGACACTTCCGCTGCCGCGGAGAAAAAGGTCAAAGACATATTAGTGCCTGTATCGCCGTCCGGTACAGGGAATACGTTTAAGGCGTTTACTAATTGTTTATTGTTTTCAAGGTTGTTTCCGCCAGATACTACCATTTGGCAGAATAAACTTGAGTTTACTGAATTTATCAAGACTTTAATCCTCCTTGTTAAAATGACTGTTTATTAGTCGTTGACCCTGATACTGTCAACATAAATGTTGACAGCGGATACTTCAAAACCAGTCATTTCCTTGAGCTGGTATTTTACACTGCTTGATATGCTTTCACATACTGCGTTAATATTTACCCCGTATTCCACCATAATGTGCATATCTAAAACAAGTTTGTTGTCATCAAGGGTCACTTTAATTCCCTTTGTTATTTTGTCGCCTTTTAGTAAGCTTACAATACCGTCGGCAGTGTTTTTATATGTCATGCCAACAACACCGTAGCATTTGTTAGCTAATGAGCCGGCAATCCGCGCAATTGCGTTTTGGCTGATATAAATTGAGCCTAGCTGGGTTTCCATTTTGCAAACCAATTTTTTCACTCCTTTCAAAATTACAAAGAGGGGTTTTTTCAAAAGTATATTATAAGATATTGATTTTGTCCATTACAATTTTATAATTTTTGCAAAACTGCTGTCAACGTCATATTCCGTTGCGGTAAACAAAATAACCTGCCTGTTTCGGGATATAAAAACCAAATAGTCCAAAGCCTGCTTTAGCCTGTCTTCATCATACTGCAAAAACGGGTCATCCAAAATCAGGGGAAAGCCGCCGAATAAAATGTCGGAAAGCGCCATTCGCAAAGAAAAATAGGCCTGGTCTATTGTGCCAAAACTAAAATTGTCTATTTCTTTGGTTGTTTTGTCGGAAACGTTTATGTCAAAGTCGGAAGAAATAATTAAGGGCCTGTTTGTCTTTGTGATTTTTTCAAAAATCTGGCTTGCCTTTTCGTTTAGTTTTGGCGTGAAGTTTTTAGATAAGTCGCTTGCTGCCTTATCCAGCGCCTCAATTGCCAAATTTGCCGCCATATAGGTATTGACGTATTTTTCCCTAAGCTCAGACAGCGCGTTTTTTTCACTGAAGAAGTCATCAATTTTTGATGTTTCTGTTTCAAGGGATGAAATTTTTTCAGTCAGTGACGCGATTTTCCTCTCACATTCTACTATTTCATCATTTATCTTATCCTCTTGTTCTTTTTCATATTCGTAGTTAATTTCCCCCTCATGGGGCGAAAATTCCCCGAAGGTTTTTATAATTTCCACTTTTAAGCGCTCGATTTCAATACATACCCTGTCATATTCGCCTTTTTGCTCTTTTAATCTATTATTTAAATTTAAATTTTCAGCATCCAGCTTTAGGTATTCGTTTTTCTTAAAATTGAATTCTTCGATGGAACTTGAGTTAAAGCTATTTAATATGTTTTGGTTTTCTTCTTCCATTTCATTAATCCGGGATATGCTTTCTTCCAAAATTTTTACTTTCCTTTTGATATTTGACCTTCCTATTGAAAAATATATTGTTAATACCACAAAAGGCGGGAGGGTGAAGGCAAATACCCTTTTATAAAAAACACAAAGCGCGCAAAACGCCAAAGTCACGCAAAGGGAAAGTATAAAAAAGAGGCTGTAATATTTTATTTTTTCGCTCAATTTTGTATGCTCAATTTTTAATTCCTGATTGTTTTCAATTTTATGAAAAGCCACATTATCCGCGTTTTTAAACTTTTCAAGCTCATTTAGCTTGTTTTGGGTTTCGGAAATTTTGTTTTCCAAGTCCAAAATGTTTAGTTTTATTTTTTCCGCCAGGTTTTTTTGGCTTGTGTAGATGGCGTAATAATTCGCTTTTTGGGCCAATTTTTTTTGGGCTTGGATTTTAGACCTTGCCTGCTTTAGGTTTTCAAGCCTTTCTTTTGCGTTTTTAATTTCGATTTGACAGGAGTTTAACTCGTCGTGTTTTCTTTTTAAATAGTTAATCTGGCTGTCTATATGGATTATTTTTTCTTCAATCTCAGAAATTTTTCCGCCGTTTCCACGTTTGTGGACAAGAAACCTTTGCAAACTCTCCAAAGCTTCCCTGGCGTTTTCGTAGGAAATGTCTTCATCCAGGCTTTCGCTCAAATTCCTGAGTTTTGTTGCCATTTCATCAGTTCCTTTTTTGTCAAACACACAAGCCAGCTGGTCAACAAATACGGTTTTTAAAAAGGTTTCCTCCGATATTGAAAGAAGGTTTTCAACTGACAAATCCAGCTTTTTCCCGCTTTGTTTATCAATTATGTCAAGCTTGTCATAGGCCTTGCTTTTGCCCATTTTACGGCTTATTATATATGTAGTGTTGCCATGCTCAATTTCCATTTCCCCAAAAACTGCCGCGCCGTCCCACGGTACATATTTTTCACGGTCGGATTTTGAGCCAAAACCGAAAAGCATTACTTTAATAAAGGCCATAATTGTTGACTTCCCCGACTCGTTATTGCCAATTACAAGATTCAGGCCATTTGAAAAATCAATTTTTTTATCTTTGAATTTTTTAAAGCTTGCTATGTTTAAGCTGTTAATTTTCATTTTTTCACCTTCTAAAAAAATAGGGAAGTTTATATAATTTCTTCAAGTTTTGCCCCGTCAAAAGCTAAAAAGCCTAGTTTTAGAGCCTCTTTAAAATGGGGGTCGCCGGATTTTTCCAAAAGTTCCCTCACAAAAGCGCCTTTTAATCCCGGCTGGTTTGCAAGTGAGCCTAAATCCAGCCGGATGCTGGTTTTGTCCTCAATTTTTACAAAGAAGGTTTCATTTTGCAGCCGCTGGCATAAAATGTTGGTGTTTATGTGAAGATCCTTGTCGACTTCACCTTCCAAAATGATTTTGTATAAGTGTTTTTCTCTGTCCTTTCCCATGTTATTTATTATAATTTCAACGATGTCGTCATAGGTTTTTGCCTCTGATATATCGCATTTTAAGTTTATATACTGCCTTTGGCAAAGGGGGATAAAGCGCACGCTTATATTTTCCTTTGAGATTTCACAAATAACCGCCCCTTTTTCGCCCGCTTCGTCAAAGCCTTTGCCTTCTAAGGTGCCGCAGTAACAGCAGGTGGTTTTGCCAAATTTAGTAGCGCCCAAATACTCATGGACATGGCCAAGGGCCAGATAATCCAGTTTTGAGTTTTCAATGTCAGAAGGCGCCATGGGGTTGTATTCGCCGCAAGTGATAATAGTTCCATGTATTACGCCGATATTTATTTCGTTTTCATCATCCGCGCTAAAACCTTTAAGCAGGCTTTCATTGACAAATTGGGAAGTGAATGCAGCGCCGTAAATTGAGACGTTTTTGTCTTTAAGCCTTACCCTTTCCATATCCCCTTTAAAAACATACACGTTTTGGGGAAATTCAATGGTCTTAAATATGGAATTTTCGTTTATGTAGTCGTGGTTCCCTGGGGCGATAAAGACCATTATTTCAGGGATTTTTGAAAAGATGTTTTGAAGATACTTTATGGTCATAGGTTTTACATACTGGCTGTCAAACAGGTCCCCGGCAATTAAAATTGCGTCAACTTTTTCTTCTTTTGCAAGGTCAATTAGTTTTGAAAAAGACTTAAACACATCGTCCTTTCTAAGATGTGCGATATTTGCAGGG
>JAAYMJ010000142.1 GCA_012521455.1 Clostridiaceae bacterium | reverse complement strand
TAGGATACACCAAAAAATCAGCACAGCCCCCCACCTTAAAAGTGGTAAGCTGTTTCATGTCCGCGTTTTGAATAATGTCTTCGTCATTATATATGGTCCTTAAAAAATCTAAAACTTCCATATAAACACCCGTTGCTGCCGCAAGCAACAATCAACCCGTTCTACCCATCGGCAAATTTTAGGTAGACTTTAACCAAAAGTTGATTTTTGCTACTTTTCTATCTGAAGGTAAGATATTAGCTTTTCAAGTGACGTATTTAGCACAAGTTCCTCAGGGAAATTTATTTCATCCAACATCTTAAGTGCCTTGTCAACAAAAAGTATCCTGTCTTTCGCGTGAGCGTCGGAACTTACCACAATATTTACTCCGTGCTTTTTGCAAAGAAGAGCGATTTCGCGGCAGTTTTTATCAGAATTTTTCCTGAAAACAAAGGAATGGGAGTTGATTTCAATAATCTTTCCTGCCTCTTTTGCCTTTTTTACAACCGCTTCATAATTGCATTTATAAGTTTCATTCCCCATATGCCCGATAATATCCACATGGGGGTTATCCATGACATTTAAAAGCCCCCTTGTGTGCTCTTCCACTGTGGAAGGCGCGACACAGGGCTCATGGTAGCTTGCGATTACCAAATCCAGCCGCTTTAAAACCCAATCTTCCAAATCCAATTGCCCGTCATAGCTTATAATATTAGCTTCCGCGCCCTTTAATAACCTGACGCCGTAGTATTCTTTTTCCAAAGAACTCATGGAGGAAAAATGCCACGGGTGGGCGCCGTCCCCAAGGGCGGGGCCGTGGTTTGTAATAGCAATCCCCTCAAGGCCCATTTCCCCTGCCTGCCTTAACATTTCATCCAATGTGTGGTACGCATGGTGCGAAACACTTGTGTGAGTATGTGTGTCAACCGTAATTCTCATAAATAGCCCTTTCTATATTGCTTTTTTATACTAAATCGCTGCTTGAAAACTGCGACATCTGCTTAATCAGCCTTTCGTTTAATTCTTCGGCAGCATTGTACCCCATTTTCTTTTGGCGGTTGTTCATTGCCGCGATTTCCACAATGATTGCCAGGTTCCTGCCGGGGCGCACAGGCACCACAATGGAGGGGATATTAATTCCTAAAATATTTGTGTATTCTTCCTTTAACCCCAACCTTTCGTACTGTTTGCCCTGCTGCCAGTTTTCCAAATGTATTATAAGGTCAATTTTTTCCGTATCCTTAACCGAGCCTACCCCAAATATTTTCTTTACATCAATAATCCCAACACCCCGCAGCTCAATAAAGTGCCTGATAATTTCAGGGGCAGAGCCCACCAGGGTTTTTGCGGAAACTCTCCTTATGTCCACCGCGTCGTCAGCCACAAGGCGGTGCCCACGCTTTACAAGCTCAACGGCGGTTTCGCTTTTGCCCACGCCGCTTTCCCCAAGCAATAGCACGCCTTCACCGTATACTTCTACCAAAACCCCGTGCCTTGTAACGCATGGGGCAAGCAAGGTGTTCAATGACGCAATCAGCGCCGCCATAAAATAGGAAGTGCTGTCCTGCGTCCTCAAAACAGGAATGCCCCTGCGCTTTGCCGCGTCCATTAATTCCTCATACACAGGAAGCCCCCTTGTGATTATCACCGCGGGAATTCCATAGGACAGCATATTGTCAAAGGCAACAAACCTTTCGCTGGCAGAGAGGTTTTCCAAAAAGGAATGTTCAACTTTTCCTAAAATCTGGATACGGGTATTGTCGAAATAGTCAAAATACCCCGCCGCAAGCTGTATCCCCGGACGGTTCACGTCGGTTGATGTAATCAATATATCGGCTAAATTGTTTGGCTCATACACAACTTCCAGCTTAAAATCCTCAATTAATTTGGTAAGAGGCACCGTAATTTTTTCGCCCATAGTTTTCTCCTCATCATCTTATTATTTATATTTACGCTATTAAAATTATATACTTTGTTTTCATATTTTTCAATATAATATGAATTTAATAAAAAAGAGTGTTGCTTTGCAACACTCAAAGCTTTTAAAATATACAGGCTGTGTTTCCTAATTTGCCTTCATCATCACGGGGGTTTGTTTTTGTAAAAAAAACTTACATGTTTAAGCTTTCTTCCTTTAACCTTTCGCTTTGGTAATGGGTAATAAGCCCGTCGATTATTTCGTCCAAATCCCCGTTTAAGACGGAGTCAATCTTATATAAAGTTAAATTAATCCTGTGGTCGGTAACCCTGCCTTGGGGGAAATTGTAGGTTCTGATTCGCTCACTTCTGTCCCCTGTCCCCACCTGGCTTTTTCTTTCCTGGGCAAGCTTTTCGTTTTGCTCCTGAAGCATTAGCTCATAAAGCCTTGAGCGCAAAATCTTCATGGCTTTATCCTTGTTTTTGTGCTGGCTCTTTTCGTCCTGGCATGATACCACCAATCCTGTGGGCAAGTGGGTGATTCTAACCGCGGAGTCGGTGGTATTAACGCACTGGCCTCCCGGGCCTCCCGCGCGGAACACGTCAATCCTTAAGTCATTGGGGTTGATTTCAACTTCCACTTCTTCAACTTCGGGCAATACCGCAACCGTAACCGTTGAAGTATGTATCCTTCCCCCCGATTCCGTCTCAGGGACCCTTTGAACCCTGTGTACGCCGCTTTCGTATTTTAGGCGGCTGTACGCGCCCTGGCCTTCAATCATAAAAATTATTTCCTTATATCCGCCCATCCCTGTTTCGTTGGAGCTTAAAACCTCAACCCTCCACCTGCGGGATTCGGCGTACATGGTATACATCCTGAATAATTCCGCCGCAAAAAGCGCCGCCTCTTCACCGCCTGCGCCGCCGCGGATTTCAACGATAACGTTCTTTTCGTCATTGGGATCTTTGGGCAAAAGCAAAATTTTTAGTTCTTCCGATATCTTTTCAATTTTCTCGCGGCTTTTTTCAAGCTCTTCTTCCACAACTTCGCGGAATTCCTTGTCAAGCTTTTCATTTAAAAGCTCTTTTGCCTCATTTTCCGCTTCTTTTGCCTTTTTGTATTCCCTATACTTTTCCACAATGGGGGTTAAGTCCGAATGTTCCTTGCAAAGTTTTCTCCATGTATCCATATCCGCCATATAAGCGGGGTCGCTGATTTTTGCCGACAAATCCTCATATTTTTCCTCAATGAATTTTAATTTCTCGAACATCTAATGCCTCCATTTACTATTATGTAAACAAAACTGCAATCGCAATGCCAAGCAAAGCCCCCATGAACACTTCAAAGGGGCTGTGTCCGACAAGCTCTTTTAATTTCTTTTCCATAAACTGCTCATCATCAGTGGGGTTATCCAAATATTCCGCGATTTTATTTAAAATTTTTGCCTGCTCACCGGCAGACCTTCTCACGCCTGCCGCGTCATACATTACCACCAAAGCAAGCACCGCGGTAATAGCAAAATCAACGCTTTCAAAGCCTTTAATCCTTCCTACGGCAGTGGCCAGGCTAGTTACGAAGGATGAATGAGAACTCGGCATGCCGCCCGACCCTACAAGGCGCGTAAAATCAATCCTTTTTTCCTCAATAAGGGCAATAATAACCTTAAGGATTTGGGCAACCGCCCATGCTAAAACAACTATGCCCACAACTTTGTTTTTTGATATGTCTATAAAAAAGTTCACCATAATCCTCCCTAACTTTGCCTATCAAGTAAATAATACGCCAAATCTTTTAAAAAGGTGGTATCAGCACAAACTTTTTCCAGCGCAAGCACAGCTTTATTTGTCTCTTCTTTTAGCATTTCTTTTGCCACATCCAAACCAAAAAGGGTCACAAAGGTGGATTTTTCCCCATCCTTCCTTGTTTTTTTTCCTAATTTTTCGCAATTTCCCTCAACATCCAGTATATCATCCTTAATCTGAAACGCAAGGCCCAAGGATTTTGAAAAAGCCGACATAATGTTTTCGTCCTTTCCGGCATAAATTGCACCGATTGAAACCGACGCCCTGATAAGCTCGCCGGTTTTGTGGTTGTGAAGGTACAAAAGCCTTTCCTTGTCAATTTTTTTGCCCTCCGACTCAATGTCCACAACCTGCCCGCCAATCATTCCAAAAATCCCTGAAGCCCTTGATATCACTTTTAGCATTTTTGCTTTCATGCTTGGGTCATCGTCAGTATTGGCGATGGTTTCAAAGGCGTAATTCAAAAGGGCGTCCCCTGCAAGCACCGCGATTGCCTCGCCAAAAACCTTGTGGCTTGTGGGCTTTCCCCTTCTCAAATCATCATTGTCCATGCAGGGCAAATCATCATGGATTAAAGAATAAGTATGAATCAGCTCAATTGCCGCCGCATAGGGCAAAAGCCCCTCAAAATCATGCCTGCCAAAGGCTTCTGACACTGACAGCGCCAATACAGGCCGTATCCTTTTACCCCCTGCCTTCACACTGTAACGCATGGCCTCAAAGATGGTGTTTTGAGGCAGGTTATCAAAAGTCAAAAGGCTGTCAAGATATCTGTTTATAATTTTAGTTTTATGGCTTAAGCTTTCTATAAAATCCATCAAAAACCGTACCTTTCGGTTAATCTTGCCTGATAAAAGGGATTTCGGAAACGCTACCGTCCAGTTCCCTGATTAGCTGGGCAACCTTCTGTTCAGCCTCATCCAGCATTTTTGTGCACTCTTTGGTAATCTTTATGCCGTCCTCAAATAGTTCCATAGCTTCATCTAAGGTTAAATCCCCTTTTTCAAGCTTTGCAACAATTTCGCTTAAATTTTTAATCCTTGTTTCAAAATTCACAAAAATCACTCCTTGTCAATAGCTGGCTTTGTGTCGTACACATTGGCAAAAATATGCCCGTCAGAAAGCCTCACCTTTATATTATCGCCAACATTTACCTCGCTTATATTTTTAATGGTTTTGCCTTCCTCGTTTTGGGTTATGGAATAACCCCTGTCCAGCACGCTCAAAGGGTTTATGGCGTTAAGCCTTGAAGCCAGTGATGAGAGTTTTTCTATGTATTCATTCAATTTGTTTTTCATATCTTTTGTCAGGGACAAAACTTCCCGGTCAATCAACATCCTGCGCTCGTCAATCCTTGATTTAAATCGGACAAGGGCTGGGCTTTTCCTTAACAAGTCAAGTTTTTGGCGTTTATTTTTAAGTATCCTTTCCATCAAAAGCCTGATATTTCTCTCATAGGCCTTAATTCTTTCCCTTAACTCCTCTTCGCTTGGCACCGCCATTTCAGCCGCCGCTGACGGTGTCGGCGCCCGAAGGTCCGCCACAAAGTCGCTTATGGTAAAGTCCGTCTCATGGCCCACCGCTGAAATGACGGGGATTTCGCTTGCGAATATTGCCCGGGCGGTTACTTCTTCGTTAAAGGCCCACAAATCCTCAATGGAACCGCCCCCGCGACCGACAATTAGGACATCTGCATACTTTTTTTCGTTGAAAAACTCAATGGCCTCTTTTATTTCAGCGCTGGCCCCTTCGCCCTGCACAAGGACAGGGTATATATATACATCAGCACATTTATACCTGCGGTTTAACACGTTCAAAATGTCCCTGATTGCCGCCCCCGTAGGTGAGGTAATAACCCCTATTCTTCTTGGGTATTTGGGGATGGGCTTTTTGTATTTTGGGTCAAAAAGGCCTTCCGCCTTTAGCTTTTCCTTAAGCTGCTCAAAGGCAATGTGCAAATCCCCGACCCCGTCTAACTGCATTTCCTCCGCATACAGCTGGTATGTCCCGTCCCTTTCAAATACCGAAATCCTGCCCCTGACTAGTACTTTCATGCCGTTTTCAGGACGGAAAGGTATGTTTTGGACATAGGATTTAAACATAACGGTCTTAAGGGTGGACATTTCATCCTTCAGGGTCATATAAATATGCCCTGAGTAGTGGAGCTTGAAATTTGATATTTCCCCCCTGACCCAAATATCCTGCAAGATTGCGTTGGAATTTAGGAGGGATTTTATATATGTATTAATCTGTGTAACAGTCGCAATCCTTCTTTCAGCCATACAATCATTCCTTCATATTGCTTTTAAAATACTCACTATAAGCAAGATAAGCCGTGCCGCAGGCATTGTCCGTTGCGTATTCGGGAAGGGAAAACAAAGCCCTGCCGCCAAATGTATCTATTAAATATTTTTTAATAATGCTGTTGGAAGCCACTCCCCCGGCAAAGACAATCTTTTCTTCATCCGCCGCCACATTTAAAAGCGCCTTCTTTAGGGATTTTGCGACGCACAAGAACACGCCGTGGAAAACTTCCCCCATATTTTCATCGTTTAAAACCTTTTTAAAATAGGTTTCAGCCCCTGAAAAGTTAATATCCCCGCCTTTTACGCTAACAGGCGGCTTAATGTGGTTTTGGGATACAAGCCTTTCCATATGGGCGCCGCATGGAAATGGCAGTCCTGCTTGTACACCAATTCTGTCAATCAGGCTTCCCGCGGAAATGTCCAAGGTTTTCCCGATAATTTCGCACTCATACCCGTTTTTTACCCTGATTATTTCCGTGGTTCCCCCTGACAAATGCACCGCCACAAAAGGACGGGGCAAATCCAGCTTGTCTATTGAATACAGGCTTGCCGCAATATGCCCTTCCTGATGGGAAAAATAAAACACGGGAACATTAAGGGTTGTTGCTATTGCTTTAGCAAAGGTTGTGCCCGCCAAAAAAACGGGCATGTACGAGCCTTCCACCCTGCGGGGCGCAAAGGAAACCCCTACCGCGCCAATCTTTTTTGTGTCAATTTCCCTTGCTAGTTCTTCGTATAAATCAGGCAAATTTTTAATATGCAAAAAAAGCGCGTCTGACTGCCTTAGCCCCTTTTGTCCTTTTTTTACCTCAAGAAGTTTCCTTTTTGAAATCATTTTTCCGCCGTCAAAAGCCGCAAGGGAAGTTGTATAACAGCTTGTATCTATGCCTAAAAAAATCATTTGCGCACCTTTTCCGCGGCGGCCCCCAAAGCCCCGTTAATAAAGGGCGCCGCCTTTTCACCCTGATATTTTTTCGCAATTTCTATTGCTTCGTTTATTATAACCTTTACGGGGATATCTTCGCGGAATAATAGCTCATAAAGCGCAAGCCTCAATACCGCGAGGGTTACCTTTGCGAGGCGGTCAAAATCCCAGCCCACAATGCACTCTTTAATTAAGCTGTCTATTTTATCAAGGTTTGCAAAAGTCCCCCTGACAACATCGGTTATATATTCCAAATCATTTCTATCCAAAATGGAATTTATATCCCCGTCGTCTTCCTCATCAACTTCGTAGTCATCCTCAAGCATTTCGTCAACATCCCTTGAGTTTACGCTGTATTCAAAAATCAGCCTGAAAGCCTTTTCTCTTGCTGTTTTTCTGCTCATTAACAACATCCTTCCAAAGCGTGGGCTAATAAATCAGTTTAAAAACGTCTGAAATCATCACTAAAACGGACAAAATCAAAAGTATAATCAGCCCGATTGCGTGAATTAAAGACTCTATCTTAACACTTACAGGTTTTCTAAATATCAATTCAAACAGGGCAAATACCACCTTCCCGCCGTCTAGCGCGGGGAATGGCAAAAGGTTAAACACCCCAAGGTTTATGGTAATCATGGCAAAGAGGGTCAAAACATCAAACAGCGCAATCAAAAAATCCGGTTCCGCCGCGGTAACCTGCCCGATTACGCCCACAATCCCGACAGGGCCGCTTACTTCCCTAACTGACACCACGCCGGTTATAAGCCAGTATAGGGACACAAACACAAGTTTTACCATAAAAATTGAATGATAAAACGAGCAGCTTATGATTTTTGTAAATTTCCTTTCAACAGCGGAGCCGCGGAAACCTATTTTGTAATTCCCGCTTTCATCCTTTGTCAATTTCAAGCTGTAAGTTAAAAAGTCCCCGCCCCGCTTTACGGTAACCGTCGCGTTTTCGTTTTTTATTTGGGACAAATAAAACTGGACATCATACTGGGTATGAACCACTGTATCATTAATCCTTACTATTTCATCCCCAACTTGGATTCCTACGCTTTCAGCCGCGGAGTTGGGAACCACATAGCTTACAATAGGAACCGCAAGCTGCCTGCAATATGCCAAAATCACAAAAATCAAAAAACCCAATAACACATTCATGAAGGCCCCGGCCACCATAACGCCAATCCTGACCAAAGGCGGCCTTTTAGAAAGGGACCTGTCGTCCTCGGACTCCTCATCTTCCCCTTCCAGCTTCACATACCCGCCAAAAGGGAATATCCTGATACTGTATTTTGTTTCACCTTTTCCCCATCTTAAAAGCGCAGGCCCCATGCCTATCGCAAATTCGTGCACTTTAACATTTGCAGCCTTTGCCGCAAGGAAATGGCCCAGTTCGTGAACAAAAATCATTAGTGCAAACCCTAAAACCGCAATCAAATAAAACATTACTTCACCAATTCCTTTCTGACACACTCTCTGGCAAACATGTCACTATCTATTATATCCTCCAAAGCCGGATTTACAACCACTTTGTGATTTTGCATAGCGCATTGTACCAACCTTGGAATATCAAGGAATTTGCACTTGCCTTCCAAAAAGGCTAAAACCGCCTCTTCATTTGCGCCGTTTAAAACCGCGGGCATGCTGCCGCCAGTTTTGTAGGCTGAAATTGCAAGGCTTAAACAGGGAAAGGTTTCAAAATCAGGTTTTTCAAATGTTAAACTGCCTAAACTGTATATATCAAGTTCATTCCCCGGGGAATTCATGCGCTTGGGGTAGCACAAAGCATAAGAAATCGGTATCCTCATATCAGGCGCCCCAAGCTGGGCGATTATGGAGTTGTCCATGAATTCCACCATGGAATGGATTATGCTTTGCCTGTGGATTACAACTTTAATTTTTTCAATAGGAACATTAAACAAATGGCAGGCTTCAATTACCTCAAGGCCTTTATTCATAAGGGTCGCGGAGTCTATGGTTATTTTTTTGCCCATTGCCCAGTTCGGGTGCTTTAGGGCGTCTGCGACTGTCACATTTTCAAGTTCTTTTTTAGTTTTACCGTAAAACACACCGCCTGAGGCTGTAATTATAATGTTTTTTATCTCGTTTTGGTTTTTGTCCAAGCACTGAAAAATCGCGCTGTGCTCGCTGTCAACGGGAATTATTCTGACATTGTTTTCCTTTGCTTTTTGCATTACAATGTGCCCTGCGGTAACCAGTGTTTCCTTGTTGGAAAGGGCTATATCCTTTTTTGCCTCAATTGCCCAAAGTGTCGGCTTTAGCCCCGCAATCCCCACAAGGGCGGTTAATACCATGTCGGTTTCAGCAGACGCGGCGCATTCATACAAGCCCTCGTCGCCGCAGGTGACTTTTACGGGCAAATCAAAAAGCCTTTGCTTTAAATTTGGATAAAGCGATTTATCATAAACGCAAACAAGTTTAGGCAAAAATTTTCTTGCCTGTTCTTCCAAAAGCTTTATGTTTTTGTTCGCGGAAATTGCATATAGGGAAAGTTCTTTATTTTTTTCTATCACATCAAGGCTTTGAGTCCCAATTGAGCCGGTAGAACCCAGCACGCTGATTTTTTTTGCCATAGTATTGCCTTCCTAATTAATAAAAAATATTAAAGTACGTTATAAAATAATACACAAAAGGCGCGACAAATATAATACTGTCAAATCTATCCAAAATGCCGCCATGACCCGGCATGATATTTCCAAAGTCCTTTATACCATACTCCCGCTTCATTGCGGAAGCCGACAAATCCCCGATTTGGGCGATAATGCTTCCGAAAACGCCCAGGATTGCCAGATACAAATAATTAGCGCTCATCCCGCCAATAAAATTTTCAACTATGTACCCATAAACCAAAAAGCCCAAAGTTGAGCCTAAAATTCCCCCGATTGAGCCTTCAATGGTCTTTTTGGGGGAAACAAGCGGCGCCAGCTTGTGCCTTCCAAAAAACATGCCTGAAAAAAAGGCAAAAGTGTCAGTAAGCCAGCCGGCTATAAACACAGCCCAAATGTAAATGCTGCCGTTTTCCATGTCGCGGATAATTGCCACATAAAAAAAGAAAAAAGTAATTACCGCGGTCAACGACAAAATCAGCGATACATCCTTTATACTTATTTCCTTTGACTTCAATATTAAACTAACAAATAGTATAAGCACATAAACATATAAAACGGGCAAAAAATATTTCCGGTCCAAAATATTTATAAAAATCACCAAAGTTGGCATAATACAAGCAAGGACGGAAAGGACTTTATTTTTGTAAAATCCAAAGGATTTGTATAGTTCCACCAAGCCTAATATAGTAACCAGGCTCACTGATAATCTTAAGATATAGTTTGTTGAAAACAAAACCATAAACAAAATTACCAATCCGATTCCCGCACTAATTACTCTTTCCTTCATAAAACAAATTCCTCTCCGTCCTTAAAATTTATTGTCAAATTCCGCCAAACCGCCTGCTGCGATTTTGATAATCCAAAATTGCCTCTTTTAAGTGTTTCATTGAAAAATCGGGCCATAGGACATTTGAAAACCAAAACTCAGAATATGCACACTGCCAGAGCAAGAAATTGCTAATCCTGTATTCCCCGCTGGGCCTTATAATCAAATCCGGTTCAGGCTGCCCCGCGGTGTATAGATAAGTACTAATGAGGTTTTCATCAATGTCCTCCCTTTTGATTTTCCCGTCTTGCACGTCTTTTACGATATTTCTAACCGCGTTTGTTATCTCACTTTTCCCGCCGTAGTTTAGCGCGATATTCAGGCAAAGCCCGTTTCTGTCTTTCGTTCTTTCCTCAAT
>JAAYMJ010000141.1 GCA_012521455.1 Clostridiaceae bacterium | reverse complement strand
CCCCGCCTCAAAATTTGAAGAAAGGATTGGGGAAATGCCAACCCCTATTGTAAGAAGCGTAAAGATTAATAAGGTAGCCCAAAGCACTTTTTGTGAAAAAATCTTTTTTAGCTCATATTTATAAAGCAAAAACGCAATTTTCATTCTTTGGTACCCTCAAACATCTCAAGATAAAACTTTTCAAGGTCCCCGTCCACATCTTTCCCGTCGTAAACAATCTGGCCTTCTTTCATAATTAAAATCCTGTCCGCCACTTTTTCCAAATCCGAAACTATATGGGTTGACAAAAGGACGATATTTTCCTTCCCCAACTCATGTATCATATCCCTAAAGCGCGCCCTTTCTTTTACATCCAAGCCCGCTGTAGGCTCATCCAGGACAATGATTTTGGGCTTGTTTAAAAGGGCCTGGGCAATCCCCAGCCTTTGCTTCATCCCGCCTGAGTATGTTTTAATCTTGTTTTTTGCCACATCCTCTAAATTCACTAGTTTCAATAGTTCGTTTATCCTTCTTTTTGCTATGGTTTTTTCTATCCCTTTTAATGACGCCACATACATTAAAAAATCCAGCCCCGAAAATTCAGGGTAATACCCGAAATCCTGGGGCAAATACCCAAGATAGTTCCTGTATTCCTCACTTTGGGAGTCTAAATTTTCAAACGCGACGCTTCCGCTTGTGGGCTTTAGCACATTGGCGATAATCCTCAAAAGCGTGGTTTTCCCCGCGCCGTTTGCCCCCAAAAGGCCGGTTACGCCCTTTTGAAGCGTAAATGACACCCTGTCCACCGCGATTTTATTTTTATACTGTTTTGAAACCCTGTCGACTTTTAACTGCATGAAAATTCCTCCACCTTTGTAAGATATAATTTGCACTCATTTAAAATTAAACCTAAAAGCAAAACTACTACCGCAAAATTTAAAACCATGTTTGAGGCTATAAAACCCGCAAGGTCAATTTTTTCAATAAAAACAAAGAAAACGCTCACAAAAAACGAAATCCCCGCGCAGATTGAAGTAGCGTCGCCGTTTTGCTTTCTTGACGCAATCATGCACAGATATGACGATATTAAAAAGGGGCAAAGTATATAGTAGCCATAAAACACGCCTTTTGAAAAAACGAAAAACGCCGGAATAAGCAAGGTTAAAATGATAAAATCAACACTGCCTATTATAAACATTTTTGAAAGCACCAGCATCCTTTTTGAAAAACGGGTCGCAAGCTCAATCTCCGTCATTTTATATTTCTCCGAGCGGTTTACCTCATTTATCCCGCACAATACCCCAAAGGGTATGATGGAAGAAATAATCCACAAATGGTTCACATCATCAAACCCAAAAAGAATGTAGAGGGCTGTTAATAACACTAATATCCCCGACAAATACACCCAAAACCTGATGTATTTAGCCTGAATAAGTATAAACTTATAAAGGGGCATACCGGGGGAATAGATTTTATCTATAAACCGGGCCTTATTGGGGCTTTGAGGCACCTCGAAGGCTTCCTTTAACATGCTTTTTAGCTTTCTTTTATTCATCATATACCTCCTTTAGATGGTCTAAAGCCTTCTTGATTTTGCGGTGAAGGGAAAACCTTGAAATATTTAAGCTCTTTGCGATTTGGTTTATTGGCACTTCATTGACATATCGCAAAAATAAAATTTCCCTTTCCTCCTCAGGCAGTTTATACAGGGCTTCCTCAATAGCCATCCGGTTATGCGCCCTGTTTATATAATCTTTTCCGGCAACATTTTCATCCAAGTCCAAAAACTCTTTTTTCCGGAAATGGTTCATGCACAAATTCCTTGCGATTGTATAAAGATAGGCCATCTTCTTTCCCATATCCTTGTAGCTGTCATTTTCAAAAAAGCGCAGGAAAGTCTCTTGCGTCAAATCCTCGGCCACTTGCAAATTCATGGTTTTCATGTAGCAAAACCTTAAAATCATGTCATACTATTTTTCAATATCCACAAACTTTAAAACCCCCTTCGCTATGTATAACGGGAAAACTCAAAAAATGTGCGGCAATATTTAAAAATTTTTTCGGAATTTTTAATATCATATTATATTTTACCCCCTAAATCAATAAAAAAGGCGGCCTGACGCCGCCTTTTTGTGCTGGCTTTGTATACACGCCCAAACAAGGGCACGCGCGGCGCTGCCGCAAAACCCTGCAAGGTGTGGTTTACAAGGCACATTCCCCCGGAAAGAATTTAACGAAGGGGCTTTGCCCCTTACAACCCAAAGCAATCAAAAATGAGGTTTCTCTACAATTTAAGGCGGCATAATGCCGCCTTATTATTTATTTAAAAGTTACATCCGCCATCTTTAAACTCCCACGTCAGCCTAATGCCGCCATATTTTGAAATGCAAAAATTATAGCTTAAAAATATAAAGGCTTGCAAAATAGTTTTAAAACTGCATAATCAAAAAGATTGCAAAAAACATTTTTCCAACAGTATTATAACGCAGCCAATTAAATCCCGTCTTCCATGCCGCGCTTTTGCCCTTCTGCGTCATCATTCATTGCCTTTTTTTCATTGTTTTCATAGTTTACGCAGGAAAAACACCCGCTGTTTTCCTCCCAGCAGGATTCATGGTAAACCTGAGCGCATTCAGGGCAAATTATCGTCTTATCAAATTCATCTATCACGCCTTTGCAATATGCGCAAATCTTTCTTTCTTCCATAATTAACCTCCCAAAAGCCCCAAAAATTTTATATTTGTTATATATTATGCCAAAAGCGGGCTTATTACCACACGCCTTTTTATTTATTTTATATTATGCATAAAACAATGTCAATAGATGGCACGCCTTACAGCTTTTATATAATGGCCTGCATAACAAAAAAAGACGGGTAAAAACCCGTCTTTTTTATCACTATATGGCGGAGAAGGAGGGATTCGAACCCTCGAGACGGTTTTGGCCGTCTACACGATTTCCAGTCGTGCGCCCTCGACCAGCTAGGCGACTTCTCCTCGCGTGGCACGCTAATAATTATAATAGAGAAACGTAAACTTGTCAACAAAATTTTATCGCAAATTAAAAATTCCCTTGTTAGTTTCCCCACTTTTTTTAATCCTATTATTCCAAAGAACCTAAAAAGCCTCCAAGCAATCCCAAAATAAAACATGACTTTCCCTAAAGAAAATCCCGCAATACAAAAAACTCAAGGACAAGAAAGGCAAAGACATTAACACAAAATCCATCCTTTACAAAACCAAAACGCTGACCCCAAAGCTTTGGTTTATTATTGTTTTATCACGCATGAAAACACTTCCCAAACCGCTTTTTTACCCTGCGGGAAAAATCCCGCGGGCATACCCCGGACCCGTATAACCGGGCTTTTTTACGCTAAACACAGTTTTATTGTCTTTCCAACAAAAAAGCGTGCCTTGCGGCACGCATGGGGATTATATTTTGCTAAAGGCTTCTTCCAAATCATACAAAATATCATCAATATGTTCCGTTCCGATAGAAAGCCTGATGGTGTTTTTCTTAATCCCACAGGACGCTAGTTCCTCATCATTTAGCTGTGAGTGGGTTGTGCTTGCGGGATGGATTACCAGGGATTTCACATCCGCCACATTAGCCAAAAGGGAGAAAATCTTTAAATTGTCAATGAATTTTTGGGCGGTTTTGCCGTCGCCTTTGATTTCAAAGGTAAATATGGAGCCCGCGCCTTTGGGGAAATACTTGTCATACAATTCTTTATAATCAATTGAAGGATGGTTTACTTTCTCAACTTTCGGGTGATTTTTCAAATAATCCACAACTTTTAGCGTGTTTTCAATATGCCTTTCCATTCTCAAAGAAAGGGTCTCTAACCCCTGCAAGAAAATAAAGGCATTAAAGGGTGAAAGGCACGCCCCCATATCCCTCAAAAGGGTAACCCTTGCTTTTATGATATAGGCAGCATTTCCCGCGATTTTAGTAAATACCGCCCCGTGATAGCTTGGGTCGGGCTCAGTCAAGCACGGGAACTTCCCTGATTTTTCCCAGTCAAAATTGCCGCTGTCCACAATAACCCCGCCGATGGAAGTTCCGTGGCCCCCGATAAATTTGGTGGCTGAATGTATCACAATGTCCGCGCCATATTCAAAGGGCCTCAAAAGATAGGGTGTGGCGAAAGTATTGTCAACCAAAAGGGGTATCCCGTGTTTATGGGCAATATCCGCCACTTTTTCAATATCTATAATGTTTGAATTTGGGTTTCCCAAACTTTCAATAAAAATAGCCTTGGTATTTTCCTTTATCGCCTTTTCGAAATTCCCCACATCTTCAGGGTCCACAAAAGTTGTGGTAATCCCAAAATCACGGAGTGTGTGATTGAATAAGTTATACGTTCCCCCGTAAATGGTGGAGGCTGATACTATATGGTCTCCTGCGTGGGCGATATTCTGAATGGCATATGTAGTGGCCGCGGACCCTGACGCAAGCGCCAGCGCGCCAACGCCGCCTTCCAAAGCCGCCATCCTCTTTTCAAAAATATCCGTCGTAGGATTCATAATCCTTGTGTAAATATTCCCTGCTTTTGACAAATCAAACCTTTCTTGTGCGTCAAGACAATTTTCAAACACATAGGAAGTTGTCTGATAAATCGGAACAGCCCTTGCGCCTGTGGCGCTGTCGGGCTCTTCCTGCCCCGCGTGCACCTGCAGTGTTTCAAATTTAAATTTTCTTTCATTCTTTTCAACGCTCACCACAATAACCTCCCCGTTTTGTCAATTTAATTAAACATATATGTTTAAACATATATGTTTAATACGTTTATATTATACTTAAAATTTCCATTTGTCAATACCTTTTTTGGATATTATATATAGGAATACTAGGAAAAATAAAAAACATTAAAAAAATATTTGCACCATGCTAAAACAGTGCAAATAAAACTAACCAATTTTGAGCTTTAGTTTAAAAAAGAAAGCGCTTCCCTCATTTTCAATGCTGTTTACCCAAATCCTGCCGTTTAATTTTTTTGCGAAATTCTTTGCGATATAAAGCCCCAGGCCAAGGCCGCTGTATTTTTTAGTGAAGGACATATCCCCTTGGTAAAACCCGTCAAAAATCCTATCTAGGATATTACTCCCCATTCCAATCCCGCTGTCTTTCACCATAAAAAAAATCTCTGCTTCATCGCGGTTTACATCTTCCAAAAAAACAGAAAAATCAATAAACCCTTCATCCGTAAACTTTATGGCATTATCCAAAAGCTGACAGATTATCTCATGATTTTCTTTTTATCCCCGACTAAAAATTTTGGAATATTTTCATCATAAGTAAAAACAAAAACCAGATTTTTTTCGTGGGCCCAAAATTCATAGGGCTTTATGGCATCAAAAACAAATTCCTTAAAATCAAATTTTTCATTTTGGACTTTTAATAAATTCACCTTTATTTTTGCATAATCCAACAGAGAATTTACAGTGTCCAAAAGGGTTTTTGCGCATTTTTTCGCGCAATTTAAATTATACCTTTGCTCCTCTTTTAAATCTTCCATTAAAGTTATATCCAAAAGCCCCATCAGCCCGTTTAGAGGTGTTCTTAACTCATGGTTTAAATTTGTCAAAATCATATGCTTTTCTTTTTCTTCCAAAGCCTTTTTGTGCACGCATAGCAAAATGTCATTTATAAAAATAATCTGCCCCTTAATGTAAAACTGGCTTTTGTCCTTTTTGATTGCCCATGACTCAAAAGTTTCAAAATCGGATTTTACCGAGGAAAAGTCAAAAAAAATTAAATCGGTTATTTTCAAATCATACAATTCTTTATCTTCATACCCATAACAATCCAGCGCCGAATAATTCGCGTCAATTATCCTGCCATATTTGTCAGAAATTATAATCATTTCTTCAATGTACTTATAAACCTTTTTGTATTTTTCTATAATTTCTAACCCCATGGTTTTATCTTTAAAAACAAACACTGCCCTGAATTTATCATATATGTCCAAATAAGATGATACACTAAGTCTGTAATGCTTTTTTAAATCTTTTACATAAACATCCCCGTCAAAAAAGATTTCCTCTTTTTTATTAATTGCCGCACAAATAATTTTTTCCTTTAAAACCGCCAAATCCACTCCAAAACAGTCCAGACTAAAAACTTCCACATTATAAAAGCCATCATATTTTGCCTTTTCGTTTAAATATAATACATTTAAATTTTCATTCAAAAAAAGAACCGCTGCGTCAAAAGAATCAAGGATTTTATCGGGAATAAAATTCCTTGATTTTTGATTGAGTT